>NZ_JARXHW010000092.1:0-5618 GCF_031127805.1 Thalassobacterium maritimum
CTCATCCTTAACGACATGATTCCGATCTTCTTAGTTATCGACCTGTTCCGAAAAGCCCCTGAAGATTATTCTGCTGCTAAGAAAAAATGGAAGTCTGATGGTATGATACGAGCATGCTTCTACATCTCGACCCTCTCAGCATTGACCACTTGGGCACTCGCCTACTTACTACTCCAGAATTAAACCACAGATCCAGGCAGTAGTGGACAACTCCGTTCGTGCCTCACTACGTGCCACACTTTGACGATCTACAAAATAAAATGAAACTGGGATTAAAGATCGTATTGGCTCTAGTTTTGACCAGCTTGATTCTGGTCATCTTGATTCCAAGTCACAGTGGCACTTCTGTTCCATCGCTCCGAGCAAAAATAAGAAGTGACATAAAGATGGTGGCCGTAGGCGTTGTGACATACCAACAGCAGAAAAGAGAATATCCAGACTACCTACATCAAATTGAGCCAGACCTTCTACCGGAAGAATACGCCTATTTTTACGACCCAGAATCGGGGATGCCTTATGATTGGCTCTACCACGGCAAAGGAATTCATGGCACAGAGATAAGAACGGACTACATTATAGCTGCGACACCAAGAACATTTACATCGAACAAAGATGAGCTCAGAATAGTTGCTTATGGCGATGGGCATGTAGAGACTTTGCTTGATTCCGAATACAAACAGGCTCTGGTAGATCGGGATAGGACTCCCCATCACTGAGGAGCCCTCCCACACCACCACTCATACGGATCCGTAAGTGGCGGTTCGGCTGATTCAAGGCAGGTTCAAAACCATGGGATCACCAGTCCGCGTGAGGTAAAGTAATCATTGGGCAAAGCGATCATGACCCATTTCACTTGGCTCATACGCCAAGCTCCCTTTCGGGCGCAGCCTGTTTTGACTGCGGTTTCTTCGTAAATCCCTAGCTTCATGAGATTGCCGACGCGGGTGCGCCGATTCTTCCATTGCTTCCAGATGTAGCTGCGCAGTCTGCGCCGAATCCACCCTGCCAATCGTGCGATCTGATAAGGCGTTTCCATTACGCTGAAGTAGCCCCACCATCCCCGTAGATACTCGTTGAGTTCTTTGATGATGCTTAGGAGACTACGTCCGCGTTGGCGGCCTGTCAGTTCGCGGATTTTAGCTTTCAACCGATCCAGCGTTTTCCAATGCAGTTTGATCCGTGGCTGTGCCCGAGTGCTAGTCAGGCTGAAGCCGAGGTATTTGCTTTTCCATGGGCGACCCACGGAGCTTTTCGCTTCGTTCACTTTCAGGCGCAAGCGCTTCGTAATGAACTTTGTGATACTTCCCTTTACGCGTTCTCCCGCTCGCTTACTGCCGACATAGACGACACAGTCGTCAGCGTAACGAACGAACTTTAGAGCGCGTTTCTCTAGCTCTTTATCGAGTTCGTCTAGGACAATGTTGGAGAGCAGCGGAGAGAGTGGCCCGCCTTGCGGCGTGCCTTCTTCCGTTGCCTCTTCCAATCCATCAACGATCACCCCGCATTCGAGGTATTTGCGAATCAGCTTGAGCACCCGCTTATCCTGAACCTTTAGAGCCAATCGACTCATCAGGCGGTCATGGTTGACCCTGTCAAAGAACTTCGACAGGTCGATGTCCACGCAGAACCGCAGGCCATCTGTCACATGTTGACGGCACTGCACGATTGCTTCGCGCTGGCTGCGATTTGGGTCCCGACAAGTCGGGATAGCTTGATTCGGAGAAGGTATGATCCCACACCCTCTCTAAGACTTGAGCAATGGCTTGCTGGATCAGACGGTCTAGGACCGTCGGAATGCCCAACAGACGCACGCCGCCGTCTGGCTTCTCGATCTCCTTGCGCCTCGCTGGCATCGGCTCATACGAGCCTGCCAGCAGGGACGCTTCTATCTTTGTCCAATGGTGGTCGAGGTAGCCACGAAGCTGACCAACGGTCATCCCGTCGACGCCTGCGGCTCCCTTGTTCGACTTCACCTGTTTATACGCTCTATTCATGTTTTCCCGCTCAAGGATAGACTCCATGAGGCGGATTTGTCCTGTCGGGCTTTCACTCAGATGTGACGCTACGAACGCTTCAGAACTGCGGTCAGGGTTGCGCCCTGACTCTAAATGCAAGTTCAGCTCCTGCTGTTTCGGCTGCTGCAATGCGCTCATAAGACTCATCGGCTACTGACCACTTTCATTTACCACTGCCATTCGGCCGCGGCACCGTTCGAGCCTTTGTCGGGGTGGTTCTTCTCTGACTCTTCGCTGGACGGGTAACCCGTCGGCAGCTACTCCAGTTCCGTTTCGCCTACGACTACTATGCTCTCTGCTGACTTCCGATAAGCGGTCGCCATCTCTTGCGAGACGGCCAGTCACTTGCGTGACACTTAACGGCTCTCCTGGGGTGTGCTCATTGACCTTCCATGCGCGAGCGCCTAGTCTACGTCCCTCCTCATGTGATGAATAGAGGACTTCGTCTTGTGATGCAGACTCGTCCCGAATCAGGATTGCCTCACTAGGTTCTTGTGCATCGCCCCGCATGTTCGCGCACAGGCCTTCTTCACCAGACACGTTACCGTGCACAGCTTGCCCTGCGCTATAGCCTTCGCCTCCATCAGGCTGGCTTTGAGACTTGATTACTATGTTTATGTCGTTATTCATGGTATTTCACCCTTTAATCAATGAGCCGGTTACCCAGCACACATCAAGGCGGAGTGATCAACTCCGAGTCGCTGCGCTCCTCTACGTGATCATCCTCGACGATCTACAGAAGAAATGAAAGCAATCGTAACCATCCCCCTACTCGCATTCCTAGCTGCTACGGCAAGTGCGACTGATTGGGATATTCCCGATCCAATCACCTACGAATGGACGATCCAGCAGGCAACGAAGACCACGATCCCCAAAGTCAACTTCACCGATACTCCTGCAAAGAAAATACTAGAAGCCCTGAGTGACAGCATGGCATTTCCATTGAGCATTGAAGCTCCCTTGGTCAGCGAAGAAAAACTGAACAAGAGGATCACAATCCACAAAGAACTGATCACATGGATTGAGGTCATTTCTATAGTAGCCGATGAGATTGAAGTAGACATCCTGATATCGAAAGGAACAGTAACCTTTAAACCAACCCAGACTCAATGAAGAGTAGATCCAGGCGAGAGTGGACAACTCCGTTCGTTCCTCACTCCGTGCCACCTCTTGACGATAGACAAAGAAATGAGATACATTGCTAAAACATTCTGGACTCTCCTCTGCTTACTTCCAGTTGCTTGGCTCGTCTATGTGTATTTAATCTGGGAAGATCCGGGTCCAGGAAGTTGGGACGGTGTCGTTATGTTTGGCGGTTATGTGACGAGAATTGCCCTACTTATAACGATTATAGCCGTTGTATTGGGTCTGGGCATTTCCTTAACGACCAAGAAGAAATTTTATGCCCTTGTGTCTTTAATCCCAGCTTTATGCATGAGCGCTGCATTCATCGGCTCCACAATACAAAGGCAAAAAGAAGAGAAGATCGCTCAAGAGAGAAAAGTCTTTCAAGAAAGAAGAATGGAATGGATACAATACGACGAAATACTGATACCTCATATCATAGATTACGTCAGAATGTATCCTGAGCGCGTTGATTTTCCATTTGGCGACGACCGAACAAAAATTGAAGGCCTAGTAGATTATCTAAAAAGCAAGGAGCCTCAAATGCTATACTCAGAGAGTGCGATACTAGATCCTTGGGATAATGATGTTCTAGTCATTATGGATCGCGAGAACGACATGAAACTACAATTTGAGGATGAATTTTACGGGGTTTACCATAAGGATGGGAACGAACTTGTAGTAGCTCTGTATTCTCCAAGCCTAATTCCACACGAGAGAGGAACACACATGCGTTGGCAGCTCGAAGGTGGTCGAATCACAAAACAAAAATGAGTCTATCCAGACGCAGCTATCAACTCCTTTCGCGCTCCGCGCTTCAGTCGCGATAGTGCTCCACGTTCTACGGAAAGAAATGAAAACCTTCAGATTCACAGCCCCTGAGCCGCCTCTTACTCTTAAAGAAAAAGAAGGCAGAAAGAAATATGAAGGTTCCTTGAGTGATACCATATTCTATGCCGTAGCTTTAGTTCTGTTGATTCTCGGGCTGATCGATGCTAAAAAAAATGGATTCTCGATTGCACCGCATTTGTGCGGATTTGGTGTTTTATTCCTAATATTGACACGACACCTGGTAAGGCAAATCAAAGATAGAACCAGCCGGAGCAGGACAACCCGATAACCCGCCCGTAAAACTCTAAAAATCAACAGGACTTCTAACTCGTCAGGCGGGTTGCCTGTCCTCATCGTTGGCTAAAATAGAAGAATGAAAAAATATCTAGTATGCCTCGGGCTCTTCTGCCAGTTATCGTTTCTAAGTGGAAATGATACCTATCAGTCTAGATTGACGTCGATTCAAGATGAGGTGGCGAAAGTAGAATCTCAGATCAATGCACTGAGCAGTAGCATTCCCGAAGAAAAGGATATTACGCTGAAAATTATCCCGCTCGAAAATGTCCCGCTTTCAGAAGCAATTGATATGTTGAAAAGTGAAGGAGCCGAATTTGATTTTGTCGTTTCGGAGAAGGCACAGGAAAAATCAGTAAATCTCCAACTGAGGAATTTGAGATTATCAAGAGTGATAGAATTCATAAGCCAACAGAGCAATCTAGATTGGGTGTATGATGATGACCGAATATACTTTGCTGATAAGACTGAAACCACTCTCCCAGGAGGTAGTGCTGATCACTTCAGGAGAAAAAGAAGCATAGAGCCTTTGGCTCTTAGGCTCAGAGAGGCTCATCGCGAAGAGAGAGAAGTAAAAAGAAGCATACGCCTAACTGAAAAATATAACCTAGAAATTAAGAGCGATGATCTGTCTTTATTTCGCGGCGACCAGCTCGTCACAAAGGGCGTCCATCACAACGGTTACGTCTACTTCATGTATGAAAATGTAATCGACTACTCCTCAGACATTGGAAGTCCGCCTGACGTGCCGGAAAGTATCTACATTACGCCACTAGGCAACCTATACCACTGGAGCCAACATGTGAATGTCTACGTGGTGCCAAAAAATCGAATTAATGGGGATCCTATCTATTTCACGAAGTTCACAAGGCGCAAAAGTGATGACGGAACATTCCCTGACTATTCCCCTGATAACGAAGTTAAATTTAACGCAGAATCTTCACGCGATGGTTCTCGATGCTCTTATGATTTGATATTTCACGACGTGGAATCGTTGGACGTTTTTTTAGAAAAATATATTAATCCAAATGAGATTATGGTGATATATTTATACGTAAATCTACCTGTTCAGCAAGAAGACCTGACAGGAATTATTGATGACATCAATGATGTCGGACACCCTTTTTACCTAGTCATTAAGACCAGTTCCATCGACAATACAACCGACAATGTGGGAGGCATAACTCGCAGATACTTGGATTTAAAGGAGTTCTATTCCGACAAAAATAAAAACGAACTGAAAGAAAACTAAAGAGCCAAATCGAGTAGCCAGGGGCACTAAGTCCCCCAGCTCTCACATCACCTGCCGTGCGGGTCCGCAGCCAGACTGATCACGATGTTACGCAGTCTGTT
>NZ_JARXHW010000094.1:0-5537 GCF_031127805.1 Thalassobacterium maritimum
TTAAGCGGTCTAATAAAATCTGTGGACATGGGGGGCACCGCTCAATCACGCTTAAATTGCGCTTAATTGTGGAGAGTTTTTGCCTAGTAATTAAAAGTGTAGTTGAGTGATTCGAAGATGTTCGTCGCCTGAGGATTAACGAATCAAAGCGTGGGCATAAATAATTTTCGGTTCTGCATCGGCCATTGCGACCGTCACCTTCACCAAGCCCCGGCCACTCGCTTCGGTTTTCAAGGGCGCGACCACGACCTCAATGTCGTTTGAACCTGCCACTGCCGGCAGAGCCTCAACCGCAAAGTCAGCGGACTCACATTCAACCGACACGACCCTGGCACCGAGGTCCGCGTTGGGCGTGATTGTCAATGTCTTCGCAGCTGGCTCCGAACCAACTCGCCACAACAAGAGACCAGGCTTCATCGTGACCAATTGCGGGATGTCTAACTTGAGCGCGAGCTGAATTTCAGGCTGCGCTAAGTCTTTAGTCAGCACACGGACCTTCTTACTCTGCAAGCCCTGGCGACTGCCGACCGAGAAATCCCCCTTGATCACACCGGATTCACCAGGAGCATAAATCATCTTATCCAGCTTCGCGGTGGTGCAGCCACAGGTCGTCTTGATCTCACTGATCTCGACCGAAGAATCACCTTCATTTTTGAAAGCAAACTCGAAAGGATAACTCTTCGCATCCGGCGCGATCGTGTCTTCGATCAGAGTCCGTTCGAATTTAAGTTCCGCCTGAGCCGAATTCACCCCGAACAAGGCTACGGCCAGTAGCGGAAATAGAAATGCGTTTTTGATTGTTTTATGTAATTGGCTCATTGCGTCGTTCATCTAACTGCAACAAACAATAGACGAATCATTGTGAGCCAAATCTTTTGACTAGTCTATTCAGACTAGTCACCTGTCATCATGCAACCAACATCCTCTGGCTGCGCGCCCCAAGTCACCAAGGCCATGACACCTCGCACGGGAGTTTCCATCCCAGAAGATGCCCGACCTAGATTTTCGTCCGCACGCCCCTGAGGCAATCGAACATACTAGGTAATATCACTGTATCGAGCCAGTTTCGCCGACTCGACGAGTTCGTAGATTTCTTCAGATGAAGAGGCAAACGAACTCATCGATATTAGACTAAGCAAGATGCCAACAAGTAACGCTTTATGATTATAAAATATCATCAAATCGAATCTTTATATTTTGCGTTTGGTGCCATTTGCTCTCTTCGTTGCCCCCCATTTGCTCGCCCGTTCTCGACTCGCGTCCTAGATACTATATCCAACAGCGATTGTTTCGTATTGCCTGAGCGCCAGAAAGGAATAAGTGGTAAACAGAAAAAACCCATACCCACGATTTTAAGGATGGCGCGTAGAAGCATTAGCAAACGTCCGTTAACCTGCTGACTAAGCACTTCTATCTTTAACCCCATCATACACTGTCCGAAGCTTTGCTGCAATAAAAGCGCAGTCACTGGAAAATAAATCAGAGCAATTAACACTTCGACAGTATCACCAAGATCAAAAATGTAGCCCACACAGAATGTCAGTGCCGATATAAGCATCAAATCAATAAAAAATGCAATAACCCTGTCCATCATTATTCGAAATTTATAACGCTCCCCAAACATCTGCGATCTCTATTGTTGCCAAAGCTACCATAGACATATGGTAGCGACATAATTAGCTGCGACCTCTCGCTCGAAGGCCTCTGCATAGCATCCATAATTATCATAAATTCAACTATTTCTAGAAACGGTATTAACAGAACATAATCCTCGGCTAAACTTATATACTCCGCAACCGCGTCGAAAAAAGCAGGTCACACATCAAAGCTATCACTCGAGTAAAAGAGTCCATTGTCCAGTTATAGAGGAATCGTAAAGAATTCTCTTTCGGATTTCAAAATCGCGAGTATATCAGCAAGAAAAGGCTTAGATTCAGTTATAACAATGTCAGCCTCGAGACCGTCTAAAAGATATATACCATCTTTAGATACTACTTTGTATATAGCGAACCACTTTGCCCCGCTTTGCAGTTCAGTTACAGTGGCTATCTTCCCAGAATCTTTTGATGTCGGAGGAACTATTGCAATTGCTCGTTCACTTCGGGTTTGAGAGTTGCGGTATCCCTTTAAGAAAGTTACGTAGCGATCTTCTCCCATCTTATCAATCTCTTGCTGCATTTCTCCCAACCCCACAACCGACATAAGCTCCTTTAGCTTTGAAATATCCCCATCCTTCTGCGCATCCAGAAAGTTGCTAAATAATTGCTCGATCGGGTCAGCTGAAAATGCATTGGCGTCTCCAAAAGTCGAAAACATCCAGTGAGCGTTTGAAACACTCGATTCTGAGTGCGGCCTAAATAAATTAAGTAAATCCCAAGCTTGCTTCCTATACTCTTCATTATCAACGCTAATTACAGCTTGAGCGAGAGAACGTTTTCCCTCAGGTAACGACAACCCTCCATTTTCTTCCGTTGGCGAGTAGGTGCCGCCCCTAAATTTTGTTATAAAAAACAAATCTGCCCTTGTTTTTATTTCATCCTCTCCCACCAGTTCGACCGACAACTTATCGTTTCGATACTTAACTCGCAGAGGGCAGATCAATACATCATTATAGCTGATATTCTTCCAAAAATCATCCACTCGCTTGCCGATCGTGGTTCGAGTTTTAACTAGATATACCAGAATTTCATCTCCAGTCGAAAAAGGAGAGTCCGTCGAGACTGCAAAATGAACTACTGATGGGGACTCATTTTTTACACTTCGACTCAATAGTAATAAAGCCTCATCAAAAAGCTCTTCACGAATCGCATTATCAAGATCATCGGGGCCATTTGATAAGAATGTAAGCTCTTCGCCTAATAGGCCTAAAACACTCAAAAAAAAGATAGATATAATAGCGAAAGAGGGTTTTGTTTTGTTATATGACAATTTCATTATATCGAGTTTGGAAGACAATGGTCTATGTTGATGTTCGGAATCGGAGAGGGCAAATCAACAAATATAATCAAGCATATCTCTCCAGTCGTACTACCGCTAAAATCGCTAAGACTAGGAACCGCTAGGCTAGTTGGGGTAAAGGCACCAGTAAATCCGACTGCACCTGTCAGGTTACCAGTGTGGTCAGTTTCAAATGTATCACTTTCTGGGTCACAATCCCCCCAGCACGTATCAACATTAATGTTCACGCCCGCGCTAACTGTTGCACTATAATTGAATACTCCTTGGTCAGTGTAGCATTCACCTAGCTGCCCATCAAGATCAAGAGTTCGCTCCCAACTTCCACCTAAATCCTGTGAAGCCGTTACATTTCCTGTAACCTGAGTAGCAACAAAGGGCAAATCCTCAAGCTCTTCCATAATGCCACCAACGAGTGGTATATCATTCGGACTCCAAGTCGCTTCATTGCCAATGTCCACGGAAACCTTTCCGACCACGTAGTCAAAAAGGCTATCAGAGCAACATTCTTTACCTTCCTCAAAATTTTCGAATGTCTTTGTTCCTTCGTTGGATAGATTACTTACTCCAAGCCAGCTGATCAGCTCTAATATTTGATTTGGCAAGGCGAGTGTGTATGCTGTCGTCTCGTCTGGAGTTGCAGTTATTGCAGGGTCAAATTCTTCCCCGCCACAACATTTGTATCCTTCTGTAGCCGCATCAAGATTATGGGTCGAGCATGGAGGACAATCGCCCGAGTCGCAGACGAGTTCTCCGCCATCTTCACAGTCAAAAGCAGGCTCGCTGCCATCAGGGCAACAGTCATCGTCCGCATTTACAGTCAATGCACCCAGCACGAGCGCTTGGAGCAGTAGGATTAATTTTAGGTTTTTCATATTTTATTATCTAGTTTGAGTTAAGAGTTTTACGGCATTTGCAATGAGTTCGGGAGCTTCAATCTGAGTATAGCCCGCACCATTAGATTTACGTTCCACAAGATATTCACGACCGTCGGGATAAAGCGTTAAAAAGAGTTCCTTGCCTTCTTTTCGGTTCCAAATCTGCTCACGGCCATCTGCCCACTTCATGTAGCTCAAGCGGCCTAGAGCATCGAGCTCCTTATAGGAAACGGCATCGCCGTTAAGATAGTGCGTAATGGCTCGTCCATCCTCCGCGTCATCATAGACATACCGATCCACATCGCCATTGACCTTAAAGATTTCCCGCTCCGTAAAATCACCTGCCGAGTCATACACAGTGCGCCTAACTAAGCTGCCATTCAAATACTCAGTGGCTTCACTGCCTTCTGGCGAATCTTCCCATTTCCAAATCCGCATCGAGTCCCCATGCACAGCTCGGATAGGTCGCCCTTGCGGGTCGTAAGAGTTCTGACGGTCAAGCGTCCACTTGCCATCTTTCAACACTTCACGCTTGCGCAACTTTCCATTAGCGGGGCCTGTTGAGCTAATCACTGTGCGGCGAATCACTTCACCCGTCGCCAAATCGGTGTACACCCGCACCCCGGAATTCCAGACATAAGACCAGCGTTGCTCGTCACCACCAAGGGGATGCCGAGTCATTTCCACCGCATCCGGCGTGACCTCCCAATTCCCCTCATTAGTATTAGGGTCCCAGGAATCGTTTTTAACTGAATAAGTGGAACCGCCATCTGCGGTCACAAACCCACTCCCAGCTTCCCACTCGATCCAATTATCCGAATCTGCACCTCCGTTCTCGGCATTCGCAATCTCCATTCGATTTACTGCGAGATCGAGTGCCTTCGTTAGCTTCTTCCCCGCTTCATCCACAATAGATACCTCTCGCTTGCGTGCGTCTGCTTTGCTGTATGAGAAATACTCCGTGTTTTTTTCACCAAATCGTAAGCTACGCAGGAAGCTGACACGATAATTTCGGTAATTTGTTGAGCCATCGGGCGCGGTTAGCTCCCCATCGCCCATCTCGACCTCGATGCGTTGCTCACCGATGACGATACGCTCAGGTTCGGTCGCGCCCCGGTATTCAATCTCGAAAATTCGGCGATTGGTTTCAGCGTTTGTGATGTAAAGCGGATATCCTCTCCCCGAGTAAGTCACACGACATCTTGCTGCAGAGTCGCCCAGCTTAAACTCCTCAAGCCTTCCCTCATCATAACGAAAAACATAACCAGACTCGTCGAGCGCTTCGATCAAGACTTCCCCCCTGCGACCGATGGTCGCCTTCCAGTCTTGCCCACGTTCGACAAACACCTTCCCCCCACGCCGAGTATCACCGCTTGGATCCAACGAGAAGAATTGACGTCGCTCGTGAGGACCATCCCAATAAAGCTTGTACTGCTTGTATTGGACGACGGTCGATGCCAGCAAAGGGATACGCCAATATGGCCCGAAAGCACCAGGCGCGTCGGCAGGATTGGTATTAAAAACCAGGTTGATAAGACAGCTGGCTCCACCCATCGGAAGCTCGCCTAATACACGCACGATTCGTCCATGCCCAAAAGAATTAGCGGACCCCAAGGCATTGTTACGCGCATCTAAATCCAACAACCGCGCTTGCGCAGCAATCGAGAGCAGCAAAAAGATAAAAGTAAGAATCAGGAACCTCGC
>NZ_JARXHW010000095.1:0-5048 GCF_031127805.1 Thalassobacterium maritimum
CATCGCAAGACTCGATACATACTGTTGGGTTATTCTTTATATGGCTGGGACTTTCACCCAGCAAGATGGCGCACCCTTAGCTTGGCGCACAACGTCGAGGACTGGCAACCCAGCCCGAGTGATGAGTAGTCTAAGTGGTTGTCGAATTACTGGCGCGTAAATGGGGTTGATCAGCTCCGTCTGGTTCTCCCTTCGTTTGTGAAACCCAACCCCTCATTATGGTTGTTTTGTGTCGAATCCAAACCCCATTTTCTTTCTTTACTTCATAATACCATCCTGAGCCGTTAAGGGGGCCTCGAATGACTCCTGCCTCAACATCGACTCGGGTGCCGGATAAAACTTCTATCGATAAGATTGGGTCTACATTTTTGATTTTTTCTATTACTTTTATGATTTCGGCAATATCCTGTGAGCTAATTGCCGCCACGTCTCCGTATACACGAACTCCTTCGATGTATTGTGTTTCCTTTGCTTCCTTGGGTGGGGGTGTTGTGGTTTGGGTTGGCGGAGTTGTTTGGCAACCTGCGGAGAAACAGATAATCACGAATCCAAGATACATAGCTAATACTGAGGACTTATCTAATTTCATTTTTTGGAGAACGTAGAGCATGAGCGATGGCGCGTTAGCGACATTGCTCAGTGCGACTGGTTCTACCAAGCTTTTTTGAATGATATTGGATCATAGCCAGCTCGCTTCATGACTAAAATTTCTTCAGTTTCTAAATAACCATGGAGTGTGGCCTGTTCGCCATCATCGTCTAGGTAAACGAATAGTTTATCCTTTTCTTTTATTTCGAAAGTGCCCTCAATTTTATCGGATTCAATGATTTCTAGTGTCACCGACATGTCTGAATCAAAAGTTAGAACTCCTTTTTCTTTCCCTTCAGAGGCCTCCCAAGTTCCTATAATCATAGAGAGGGTTTCGTTTTCTTTTATACATGAAATGCTTAATAATAGCATCAAAGCGATCAGGGTGGATATTGTTTTATTCATTTTTGTAGAACGTGGAGCACTATCGCGAATGAAGCGCGTAGCGCGAAATGAGTTGATAGGTGCGTCTGGATATGCTTCCGCCCTTGGTCAGGTGGATTCCGCTCTGATCTATCGGCTTCATTCTATTTTTTTAAGGGTGAGGGCTCGAATGTGAACCACTCATTCAATTTTTATAAATTCTCTTTTATTTGACGTTAGTGCAAGGGTGAAGTGATTCAAATATGATTCATTTCATCTTCTGCATATCGTCGAGCTCTGGCGCGGCGCGTTAGCGACGTTGACCAGAAGCGACTTGTTCGTCCTGATTTGCTGTAGAAGCTGGTGGATTTTCTCTGCTCATGAATTTTATTTGTTTCTGTGAGAAGCCCCAAGTGAAGTGATCTTTAGCAGTAGAGAATATAACATTTTTGAAAGGTTCCTTCTCTTTAGCATCTTCAGGAAGCTCCATCTGTTCAACAATTCCTTTTTCTCTTCTTTTCTTGAAGTTTCCCACAAGCGCAAAACTGACAATCGACAAATAAGGATACGTGATTTCGACCTCATCGCCTTCCATCACGATTTCACCTGAAGAGTACCGGATTGTATTCATTTCTTTCGACGAACGCGAAGGTGTCTCGATTCAGTGGAGCGCGGAGCGCGTAACTGAATTGAGACCACCGACTGGATATCTCATATTGTTACTATTGGTTCAGATCCTTCGATAGGGTTCAGGAATGATTCGGATATGCCATCTTTCTTTAACTGGTATATTTGAACTCTGGTAAGGTTTGGATCAAAGCTAGTGTGCGATTTCTCTTCTCTCGCATTCTCGATCCTTTGAATCATCAGTTGTGAGAAGGCTACCCAATCTTGGTTGTATTCACTTTCTTCGATTTCCCCCGTCAGATAGCTCATCGCTTCAGCGAGCCAAAATAGAGTCAAGTCGATACCCGAGTCACAGCATTCATTTTCTGTGATTCTTTTCGGGATCTCAAAGCCGTCGTCCCAATTGTAGGCAATGGCAATCTGCTGCAAGAAGCTTGGATTTTTCGATTCATCGATGACGCATTCGAGATCCACTGGGACGTCTCCTCCCAGTAGTGCATCGAGCGTTTCTTTTTCCTTCTGTAACATGCCTTTCAGATATCGTGAAGCACTATCGCGACTGTAGCGCGGAGCGCGAAAGGAGTTGATAGGTGCGACTGGATATGGTCACGAGTCGAAAGGGTTGATGGATGGTGGATTGTTCCGGATCTCAAACTTCATTTTTGTGGGCATGATGTAAATCTGTCCATTGTCGATTGTCCAGACGGCACGAACCTCTCCACAGGCGACGTCAATCGCTTGGAGATAAGAGATTTTTCGAGATTGGAAGTTTACGTTATCTGCCGCAAATGCCTCGGGGTGGAGGACCTTAATGTCTATTCTCTTTTCAGAGTCCTTCGATTTCGAAAAAGATACGACACCATCGCTAATCACCACTCGGCTTACTCTGTCGATGAAGGTAAAAAATTTTATTGCGGGGAAAGATGTCTCTTCGAAGTAGATCGAATTCAGGAACTCAACGTATTCTTGGTTTTCTTTACTGGTTTCTTCAACTGGGACAAGAGTGTGCTTTGGCTTAAATTCTTCCACATAGCTCAAATATCCCGAATATGCTGTAATGCTCAGCAAACTGCTAAGGAGTAAATAGGCTATTAATTTCTTTCCCATATCGTGGAGCTCTGGCGCGGCGCGTTAGCGACGTTGACCAGAAGCGTCTTGTTGGCTCTTTAGTTTTTCTGGAATAGTCTTTGGAATAAAGTCTTACGCTTTCTGACAGCAAGTATCGGTAGATCTGGATGCATTTCAACAACGTCGAACTTTTGTAGGTCAACGCCATCTCCGACTTTTGAATTGCGGAAATCATATACGAAGACATCGTCTTGAAGAGAGCTTATAAATGATTCAGTTTTTGAATCGACCTCGTATAAAGCAGTAGGAGTGAGATCGTCATTTAAGTCTTGGATTCTCTTTATTCGGAATTCGTGAAGGTCATCGATTAGGCTGTCATACGGTGGAGTCATGAAGCGTATGCACTCACTAATAAAGTCTCGTAGGGAATCAGACTGGTAGAATAGCATTGGGCCTTCGTGTTGGTAGTAAAAGATAGGGCCAAGCTCTTCGCTTACATGTGGAAGCCAATAAAACCAAAAATTTCCGAATCCGTCAGGTGCGATTTCCTTAATTCTATTTTTTCCAAATCCGAGGTAATCGACCATTTCCCCTTTAAAATCGATTATCTCCATTGGGCCTTCTTCGAGTCCACCACAATCCCTGAGTAGCTCTTTTACGTCTGTTGTGAAAATGCACCCGCATTCACGCTCAAAGGCTTCTATCTCATTTTCGCTTAAGCCAGGCAGCTTTTTTGTTCCTCTGTCCTCTCCGTCTTCGTCTGGATGTGGAGATTTCAGATACTGAGTGATTGTCTCAAGAGTATTCATTTTCTTTCAGCCAATCGTGGAGCATGAGCGATGGCGCGATAGCGACATTGCTCACTGCGATTGGTTCACGCTAGATGAGTGTGTGCGCTGCTAGAACCTTCTGTAGGTCGTAGATATTCACTTTTTTGTTAAATTTCTTTTTGATAGGTTCGAGGTCACTGCCAACCCATATTTTTAACTCAGCGTCCAAGTCGAAGCGTCCTGCTGTCTCAATGCTGAATTTCGTGATTTTGCAGTATGGGACTGAAAGATATTCAATTTTCTTTCCAGTAAGTCCTTGGACATCGACTAAAATCAAACGCTTGTTCGTGAATATGAAGGTGTCTCTAATGATGATAAATCCGACTTCGATACTTTCGCCTTCTGTTAAGAGGTTGCCGAATTCACTATTTAGTTTGCTGGCTTCTACAACTCCAGCATTTCCGAGGATTCCTGATAATATTCCCATGTTAATTTATGTTATTTATTTTTTGTGAACGTCGAGCACTATCGCGAGTGTAGCGCGGAGCGCGAAAGGAGTTGATAGGTGCGTCTGGATCTCATTCGATAACGGTTCCGAGTTCAAGCAGGATTAATAAGCCGAGTGGGATTCCAATGATGTAGAGTAAGCCATTCATTCTACTTTTGATCAAGAGGTAGATTCCTCGGATCACACATAATGCTACGAATGCCATCATGATCCATATCGCTGCATTCATTTCTGTTTCATTCCATTTTCTCGTGTAGGACGAAATGACACCTCGTTCGCTCGCTCCAAAGATCAAAATAGTGAGCAAGGCTACTGTGATCGAAGTCATCAGGAAGCGTTCAATCGCTTTAGGTGACTTGGGGTATGTTTCCATTCTTCTGAGATCGTAGAGGGGATGCATAGATGAGCGCAGCGAAATCTATTGTCATCTCCCGACTTGTTAGGTGGTTGAGGTTTGTAGCTTCTGCCGCTCTAGCACTGCCTTGTAGTGTTCGTTACGGACGTTTCTATCGATCAATCGCTGAATGCGAGAGAAGATATACATACAGTCCCCCTGAATCCTTGGAACAGAGAAGCCGCAATCTTCACAGGAAAAAGAAGTATGACTAATTTCCGAAAACGACAGTGTGCTGTGCTCGCAATAAACCATCTGAGTGTCGCACTTTGGGCAGTAATGCCCCATGTTGTAAACTGTTCCGTTAAGTCGATAGTCCCAGCGCCAAACCATGTCGTCAAAAGTGTCTTGTCGGTAATCAGTGTAAGAAAGTTCCTTGGATTCTTTCTTCATCTTCTTGGCCAAACTCAAAATTGGAATTGCGGCCAGAATCAGAAGGAGACCAAAGATAGCAAGAGGGATTTCGACAGGTTGAATGATCGTCAATCCAAGTTCTTTGATTCTGCTCCGGCACCAATAGAATGGGGGCAAAAGATTTACTTTAACTACATGATGAAGAATCAATCCCGCAATTACAGAAGCGATAATCGATGCCCCTATGGCCTTTGTGGTGCTCTTCATTTTTTCTTACCTAACGTGAAGCACTATCGCGACTGTAGCGCGGAGCGCGAAAGGAGTTGATAGATGCGTCTGGATCTCATTTTCGGTTAAAGGGCTTCAGTTGGATTCC
>NZ_JARXHW010000096.1:0-4900 GCF_031127805.1 Thalassobacterium maritimum
CAGCGTTCATCTGCGGTTAAATACAGAACGCATGCACGACGCGGGCGTCATAAATGAAGCCCCTACAAAAGAAACCTCCTAGCAAACTCTCCACTCTCCACTTCCTACTCCCTACTGGGCAAGTCCCTTGCCCCCCACTCCGCTCCGCGTGCTACGAGAAGTCGAATTTGACTTCGCCGTTCATGATCTTGAGCTTGGCGTCGAAGTCTTTGCCGGCTTTGGATTTGAAGCCGGTGATGGTGGCGGTGCTGCCGGTCTGTAGTAATTCTTTGGCGGCTTCGAGGGGGATCTCTTTTTGCGCCATCGTTTTCCAAATGACAAATTTGCAGCCGTTGCGCCAGTTGGAACAGCCGTAGGCTTTGCGGCCGATCACGATGTCGCCGCCGCAGGTGGGGCACTGCCCGAGGGCTTCTTGACCGGCTTCTTTTTTGGCGACTTCGGCTTCTTCGAAACTGAAATTGCCTTGTTTGTCCAGTTGAAGGGTGGCGAAGCGTTTGCTTCCGTCGACTTCGATGGGGTGCGGGGTGAGGCTGCGCTTATGCGTCAGTATCTCACGGGCGAGTTGGGGCCCGATGCCTAGCCCCCAGAGTTCGCCGGGCAGGACGAATTTGCAGCCGGCCTTCCAATCGGAGCAACCGTAGGCGGCCTTGCCGCGAATGACGGGGGCATTGCAGATGGGACAGGGCCCGAGGTTGGCGAGGCTGACGGTCTTGGCGGAGGTGCATTGCAAAATCTCGCGAGTGTAGTCGGCGACCTCGGACATGAATTGGGCGGGATCATACTCGCCGCGCTCGACTTGTTTGAGCCGGAATTCCCAGTCGCCGGTGAGTTCGGGGGACTTGAGACGCTCGTCTTGGATCAGGGAAATGAGGCCGCGGCCGGACTCGGTGCTGATGAGGTTTTTCTTTTTGCGTTCGACGTAGTTGCGCGAAATGAGGACTTCGATGATGGAGGCGCGGGTGGCGGGGGTGCCGACGCCTTTGTCCTTGAGGGCTTCTTTGAGTGCCTCATCAGTCACGATCTTACCAGCGGTCTCCATGAGTTGCAGCAGGGTGGCTTCGTTGAAGCGCTTGGGCGCGGAGGTTTTAAACTGGGGCAGCGAGGGCTGGTGTGGGTTGCTTTCGCCCTTTTGGAAGTCGGGCAGTTCCTGCGCGGCGTCGTCGGCCTTGGCCTTGCCCTTGGTCTTTTTGGCGGTCTCCACGGGCTCGGATTTGCCGTAGAGCGCCTGCCAGCCGGGATCGACCAGCACCTTGCCGCGGGCGCGGAAGGGTTCTTCGGCGGCGACGGCGTTGACCACGGTGACGGCCTTAATGCAGGGCGGGTAGAAGACGGCGATCAGGCGGGTGACCACTGCCTGGTAGAGCTTGCGCTCGTCGCCGGCGAGGGAGTCGCCGAGCACTTCGGTGGGCAGGATGGCGTGGTGATCGGAGACCTTTTTGTCGTCGACGATGCGGGCGTTGAAGGGCAAGGCGGCGGTGTCGAGCGGGGCGATCTCTTCGGGCTTGAGGCGGCGCAGGGCTTCTAGCAGCGGGGGGATGGTGGGCTGGATGTCGCTGCTGATATAGCGGCTGTCGGTGCGGGGGTAAGTGAGGTGCTTACTTTCGTAGAGGTTTTGCGCGAGCTTAAGCGTCTGATCGGCGGTGAAGCCGTAGCGCTTATTCATATCCTGCTGCAGGGAGGTGAGATCGTAGAGCTGGGGCGGGTTGGCCTTTTCGTTCTTTTTAGTGACGGATTTGACCACCAATTCCTGGCCGGTGACCTTTTCCAGAATGGTCTGGGCCTTGGCCTGATCTTCGAATTTGCCGCCGGTGTGCTTGAAGGTGGCCTCACGGCAGAGGGTGTGGACCTCCCAGAAGTCCTTGGGCTTGAAGTATTCGATCTCGAGGTCGCGGTTGACGATCATGGCGAGAATGGGTGTCTGCACCCGGCCGAGACTGAGCAGGAGGTTGCGCTTGCCGTATTCGACGGTAAAGAAACGGGTGGCGTTGAGCCCCACGATCCAGTCGGCCTCGCTGCGGCATTTGGCGGCGTAATAGAGGCGGTCGTAGTCGGTGCTGGAGGCCAGTTTCTTAAAGCCTTTTTCAATGGCGGCATTGGTCAAGGAGCTGATCCAGAGGCGCTTGCAGGGCTTATTCTCGCACTCGGTCCAGGTGAGGATGTAGCGAAAGATCAGCTCCCCCTCACGACCGGCGTCCGTCGCGCAGACAATTTCGTCGGCTTCTTGAAAGAGTTTTTTAATGATCATCAGCTGATCATGTGCAGAGCCGTCCTTGCGCGAGCGCAGTTTAAATTCTTCGGGAATGATGGGGAGATTGCTGAGGCGCCAGGGCTTCCAATCGGGCTGGTATTCTTCGGGCTCTTGCAGCTCCACCATGTGGCCGAAGGCCCAGGTAATGGTCCACTCGTCATTTTTCAGGTAGCCCTGCCCCTTGCTGGTAGCTTTGAGGTATTTCGCGATATCGCGGGCGACGGAGGGTTTTTCTGCTAAAACAACTTTCATGAGGTGTGGAAAGGACACTGTTGTCGCTTCGATAGTTCGTGCCAGACAAAAGATAAAAAATACCGTGAATGGGGACGTGACACGGGGGAACGTGACACGGGGGGCTGGGAGGGACGTGGGCTGGGGGGGGACGCTGGAACTTGAACCGTTCCGTCTTCATTTCATTACGCCGTGACATGTAATTTACCGCGTAAAGAGCTACGCTCCACGCGGCTGGCTGTGAATTTGCGTGAATCTTACACGACGCTGGAACTTGTAAGGACGCTGGGACTTGTAAGGACGGGGTTTTCTTACATGACGCTGGGATTTGTAAGGACGCTGGCTTGTAAGGATGTGGTTTATCTTATATGCGCTGGGCTTGGGAGGACCTGGGGCTTCTGTTTTGGTTTGGAGTTCCGCTTTTAAGCGGCTGCGTGGTGCAGGTTCAAGAGAGGCTATACACATCCGATGTTCAATGTTGGGCGTTCCCCACTTTATGCACCAATCCGGCACCTGATATTAACCGCAGATGGACGCCGATACACGCAGATCACTGAGATGAATGTTTTGTAAGGGCGTCATTTATGGCGTCCGCCGTGGTCAAGCTGCAGACAATAGGATTCTATTTATCAGCGTTCATCTGCGTTGATCTGCGGTTCAAAATAGCGTCGGGTAAGCGCTGGTGCTGACTCTGACGCGGGCGACGAGCAAGCTCGCACACGACGGCGGACTGGGCAAGTCCCCCCCCTCACGCTGATCCGCGGCTGAACGGAACGGGAACGGGGTCTAAAGAGCCCCGCTACTTTGGGGCGCCCGTCGTTCGGCGAGCTCATTGCCTCCTAGGCTCTTTTTTACTCCCCACTCTCCACTCTCCACTTTCCACTGCGCGCGTCGCGCGTCACGCGTCGGCTGACGAAGTGACACTTGCCGCTTTACCTGTGCGGGGAAAGCGGCATGATGCCTGTTTTTCACTCTCCACTTTCTACTGCGCGCATCGCGCAACTACTCAGCGCTCCGCGCGCTGCCATATTATGGGCCGTAATTCTATTCATAAAATTAAACGTCCGCCTCGTCATTCGAAGGGGCCGACGATTATTCACATCGAAAACGAGGACGACTTGTTCGACTTGATCGAACGCACGGAGAATCCTTTGATTCTGATACTCGAAGGCCTGCAAGACCCACAGAATCTGGGCGCTTGCTTGCGCACGGCTTCGGGTGCGGGCGTGACTGCGGTGCTGGCGCCGGTCAAGGGTGCTTGTGGCATCACGCCGACCGTGCGTGATATCTCCTGCGGCGGTGCGGATGACGTGCCATTCTTGCGCATTAAAAACATCGGCAATTTGCTGCGTAAATTCCACGACCAGCGCATCCAGATCGTGGGCACCTCCGATCGTGGCGACGACATGCTGTACGATGTCGATTTCAATCAGCCGACCGCGCTTGTTCTAGGCAGCGAGGGCTGGGGACTGCGCAAGGTGACCGGCGATAAATGCGACCACTTGGTCAGTATCCCGATGGCGGGCACAGTGGATTGCTTGAACGTATCGGTTTCTGCAGGTGTTTGCTTGTATGAAGCAGTACGACAGCGGATGAAGTAGCGGGGGGGGAGAACGTCGAACATTGAACCTGCTTGCCCTGCGTAGCTCATTGAGCGAAGCAGGGGTCCAACGCTCAATGATGAATGGGCTTGATCCGAATGACTAAGAATAATTGCGAATCCTCTACGACATCTGACTTTAAAGTTTTTGTCTATGGCACGCTGAAGCCGGGCGGGCACTACTGGCCGGCGTTTTGTGCGGGTAAACTGGCGGCGGAGCCGGTGCCGGCGAAGATCCGGGGGGAGCTGTACGATCTGCATGTGGGCTATCCGGGCTTGCTGCTGCGGGGGGAGCAATGGGTGCATGGCTACCTGCTGGAGATGGCGAATGCAGCGGCCTTCGCAGGCTTGGACTATTTGGAAGGCTACGTGCCAGGCCGACCGGCCGCGGAGAATGACTACAATCGCCTGCGGGTGACTTGCTTCACTCCTGCGGGCGAAGCGCTGTCGGAAGTCTGGATCTACGAAATGAGCGCCGAGAAGATCGCCCAGCATGGCGCCACGCGCATCGAAAGTGGTGACTGGCCAGTTTGAAGCAATTCTCCAATGGATTGAGCCCCATCGATCTGCAACCGCAGAAACGTGGCGGGGCTCTTTAGACCCCGTTGACGCATGAGCGGCCATTCCACACCGCGAGCTGGCCACGCTGCACGGAACCGAGCCTAAAGGACTCGGCTACGCGGAGCACGACGCAGAAACGTGGCGGGGCTCTTTAGAC
Organism: Thalassobacterium maritimum; assembly: GCF_031127805.1. Taxonomy (NCBI): domain Bacteria; kingdom Pseudomonadati; phylum Verrucomicrobiota; class Opitutia; order Puniceicoccales; family Coraliomargaritaceae; genus Thalassobacterium; species Thalassobacterium maritimum. Next base: position 4,798 of record NZ_JARXHW010000096.1, read on the forward strand.
CCCGTTGACGTATGAGCGGACATTCAACACCGCGAGCTGGCGAGCACACGGAACCGAGCCTAAAGGACTCGGCTACGCTAAGCACGACGCAGAAACGTGGCGG
>NZ_JARXHW010000097.1:0-4835 GCF_031127805.1 Thalassobacterium maritimum
CGGAGGCTAGATTCCATGCGGCGTGTCACAAGTGACAGCCCTACGTTTTACACGCATCCACACTTGCTGATATTCTCGATAAAGCTGCTTAAGTCCGTGCCATTCGGGTCACGTCGTTAGGGGACCCAAAAGGGGGCAGAGTAGAATGGCACGGACTTAAGAGTCTGTCGGACTTCAACATTGTGCCTATTTTACAATATGTTACTATAAATAAATGCCTGCTAAATTCGTCATAGTTGACCGCAACACCCAGGCTCCAAAAGATGACATGTCGTTATGTTTGCAATTTGACATAATTCACATTGTCCGCACGGCCGAAAATAAGGATCCAAAAAATCATAATTATTAAATATTTCCCAAGATGGAATGTGTTTGTACTATTCACATTTATGGGAACGAAACGGGACACGAGGCCGCGTATTCATTCAATCACCCTCCAAAATCACAGATTACGGTGATTGCCCTTGACCTATCTCACAAATCTGTAATTTTAGGTTAATCCATGATTCAGAGTTTTCGATGCAAAGAAACAGCCAAAATATTTGGAGGATGCTATTCTAAAAAGCTCCCTGCCGATATTCAGCAAAGAGCACTCAACAAGCTCCGACTCATTGCCACAGTCACACAACTCGAAACGCTTCGTGTCCCACCCAGCAATCACCTGGAAGCCCTCACTGGCGACCGCAAAGGCCAGCATAGTATCCGTATCAACAATCAATGGCGTATCTGCTTTCATTGGAAGGACGGCAATGCCCACGACGCAGAGATAGTCGACTACCACTAAAGCTACCATGAAAAACGAAACCTACATTCCTCTCGACCCGCCCGGCACGCTGCTACTACAGGAGTTCATCGAGCCCATGGGCCTCTCACAGAAAGCGGTCGCCCTCGGTGCGGGCATCCCCTATGTTCGATTCAACGAACTGATTCACGGCAAGCGTCGCATCACGGGGGAGTATGCCTTACGCCTCGGCTACTTCTTTCAAATGGAAGCCCAATTCTGGATTAACCTCCAAGCCGACTACGACCTCCGCAAAGCCAGACGCGAACACGCCGACCTAAAAAAGACCGCGCACACCGCTCAAGAACTCATGGCTGGTTGATTCTGTTGCGGACCTAAAAAGGGTCGACCTAAAAAGGGTCAGTCCAATTTTTCATGTTTTTGTAGGCTCTTCCATTCTGGAGGCCAAAAGATGACATGGGGAATTTCGTATTTCTTTGAATTAAAGGCCTAAAAAGCGGCCAAACGTAGGATATAAAAATCTCCCCGTAAGAACAGTTATCGCTTCGATTTCAAAAGGAAAAAAGAGTCATTTCGTAAATCCATAAATAAAATCTTGATACTCTTTGTCCTTAGCAAGTTTGACCCTATTCAGTCTTCCGACGTGTATGATTACGGCCTGAGGGGTTCCCATATTCAGTTGTCGAGCGATCCACACATTCGTCGCGGAACTGCGCTGTTTCAACACGCTCGCGATCCAAACTTTCCAGCATGCAGATTTTCGATCATTCGTGATATCGTCAATTTCCTTGCCCAAGATCTTCAACCCCCGATTCAGGATCGCTTCCCATTCTAACTCATTCGCCTCCTGCAGTTATTTGCCTTCTAAACGAATCGCCTGATTGTTCCCATCTTTAAGCAAGCCCCGGTTTCGAGCAATTTACGTTTAATGTCCTCAGTACCCAAAGCCCACCCATGGCACATTTTCTCAAAGGCCATTTCTTTTTGAGCAGACGTATTGGTTGAGAGTCATTCCCCTACAACACCCCCACAACACCAACCTAACATGTGTTAGTCTTAACATTCATTGTGACGCTCAAGAACGATCACATAGCATACACATGCCAATAGGCTCATAGATTAATACACAAAAAAGGAATGAATATGAAATACCCCATAGCTACCCTATCAATTGCACTACTTCCTCTCGTATCAAATGCAGATACTCTGTTGAGTTTCGGAACCGACATGGTGACCGCAGATGCTAGTTTTAGCCGTGATGCAATTTATTCCAGTGCTGGAACTGGATTAAACAATTATACAGACACCTTAACGTTTAGCGATGTAGATGTATTAAGCCCAGATCCTGCAACCACGACTTATACGGGCCAAAAGTTTTATGGTGGCTATGATTTTTCCAGTAGCACTAAAAATGGCTCGATTTCAGGACAACGAATCCGTAACAACCTTGATCGCATATTCTTCCAAGCCTACAGCGGTGATAATTTCACAGGGAGCACCCTATCGGCACACACGCTTTACCTTTTCAAACAAGAAGATTTTGCCACAGGCCACCAAAGTGGTTCGAATAATATAACCAGCTTGTCAGTAAAAAGTAATAGCTACGGGGATGGAGCATTAACGGCCCGCTTCTTGGTGCAAATTGGAGGCACTTACTATCTCTCCAATACAACAGCAACGATGGGATACAGCAACACTTTCGAGATTTCTGAATCTACGTTATTATTAGAAACCTGGGCGGAATATACTCCCTACGACTCACTTGATTTTGATCAAGGGACCGCTATTTTTGCAACGCTCGATCTAAATAATGTGACAGCAGTGGGTTTATATGCGGAAAATGATGCGTACTCGGATGGTACGTCAACTACCGCATTTGCACTTGGTATTACTAACTTTGAAGTGCAAGGCACTACGGTACCAGAGCCTAGTTCTTATGCGCTGCTCTTGAGCTTGATGACAGTTGGACTTACTTGCTCTCGTCGAACAATCAAACGCAATCGCTAATAGCCTGGGAGTCGTAATAGAAGCTCGCAACAGAGTTTCGAGATTGTGACCTGATCGATCTCACTCGTTCAAATGTGACATCGAAATTAGATTAGACCTCGATTTCAGCCTCTAAACTCAATCCTTCAGCGAACCATTCGGGTGCACCGAATGTTAGCCGTTGGGCGGGCAAACCTTTCTCGCGTAGCGTCTCGGTTCCTTTGAGCGCTTGTAAGCAATAGGGACCACGACAGTAAACGAGTAAGGGTGTATCGCCCACGAGTTGTGACAGCTGCTCGCTTAATTTTGCATAGGGTAAGTGGCGGGCCGTGGGGAGATGCCCCGCTTCGAATTCGTCTAAGGGACGTAGGTCGAGCAGTGTTAAGGATTCTGTTGCGAGTCGCTGGGAGAGCGTCGCGGGATCGAGGTCTGAAACAGAGTCTTTATCTGAAAAGTGGGTCTGCACAATTTCTCGGCTCTCTGGCAGCAGATCTTGCCCCAGGCTGCGCAGATCCAACCAGAATTGTAAGGTCTTACGGTTGGCCAAGCGACACCACACGTAGCGCCCCTGCTTGCGCTTCAACATCATACCTGAATTCTCCAGCACTTTGAGATGCGCGCTGGTGGTTGCTTTGGACTGCCCGATGAGCCCGGCAAGCTGGTCGACAGTCTTGGCGCCTTGGCTGAGCAAGCTGACGATCTTTAACCGATGTGGACTGGAGAGTGCCTCTCCGAGACGAGCCAATTGCTGGTAGAGTTCGGTCTGTTTGTCTTTTAAAAGTCCATTCATCATTCAGTGCTTAAGGTGATCGGAGCAGACCAAGTTGCGCCGCTGATGTCGAGCAGTTCTACGTGGTAATCTCCTGCGGCAAGCATTCGCAGGTCTGGGTGTTGGAGACGGATGTCAGCTTTTGCCCCCAGCGGTAGAATTAAACTATGCGCGCCAGATTTGATCTGAGAGACATAACGATTGGAAATCGACTCCGCGGGTAAGGAAGCCAGATCCTCCGCAGACCAAGCGAGCTGTGCTTCGCCAGCCGCATTCAGTATGCGGACTCCAATTAGAAAGGAGCCATAGACATCTGCGCCTTCGACACGGTAAGCAGTGAATTCTAAACCTTCGGGCAGAATCTGCGCATGACTGACTTCCACAACCGGGCGCACGGATTTATTATGCAAAGTTCCCCAGACGCCACCGTGAAAAACCTGATTGGTGAACAAGGTTAAGCTAAAAGCAAAGACCGAAGCGGTCAGGATGGCGATGGTCTGGCGACGGCCTTGCAACCAATCGAAGTTGAACCAGCTCCAAACAGGGTGCTGAACGAACGAGCTGCGCCTGGTTTCCAGCAAATAATCCAAGGAGAAACGCCCGCCGCCCGCAAAGACAAAAGCGAACCCCGCTGCAATCCCCAAGACCCCAATTTGCCATTCATCCAGGCAAGTCGTCCCCAACCAGCCTGCTCCGAGTAAGATGCCTAAGGCGAGTAGACTCATAATCAATCCCATTAGGCGAGTCATGAAGCCCAAAATAAGCGCCAGTCCGACCACGGCTTCAACGATGGTGAAGATCCATAGCTTAATCAGCAAATGCTCTGGATGCGTGACGAAGTACTCGATGATTGGCTTAATGAAGAGCGCATTGGGAAGAAAGTGGTTAAACTTGTCACCCACGTAGCCAGCGACATCGGGGTTTAATTTGTCTGCTAAAATGAGACGCCGCCAAAAGGCCGAAAAATAGGTCCAACCGGCCACTAGGCGTAGCGGCAGAAGTAGATCCGTCGTCAATAGGGTGCTGCGTAAAGTGTGAGTTTTTCCAGTCATGCCAGCACCCTGCAAGCGACAATACGATAGTCAATATATCATTTGACTATTATATAAAACTAAAGTGATCCTAATGCACAATTTATCCAGTCATGCAGTGCGCGAAGCGGTTTGGACAGACGCAAACGCTCCACTTCGAAGCGGAGTGGAGAGTATCAAGCTATATACGCCCGCTCCTGGAGCGCCAGGTCTTGGGCGTGCACCCCGCCCGCTTTCGAAACCATTTAATAAAATGCGAGGCATCGTGGAAATGAAGTTTCGCGGCGATCTCCTTCACCGACAGTTG
>NZ_JARXHW010000098.1:0-4120 GCF_031127805.1 Thalassobacterium maritimum
TACAGATATTGTTGCTGGCTTATCATATTTTTAATATGCAATGGCATTGTGACAAGTCGCGCCCCTACGTTCTGACCGCCCGAACCGCTTAAGTCAGTGCCATTCTGACATGACCTTTTTTTTTGCCCTCAACAAGCCACTCAAATCGCCTTTGATTTCAATGACATTCAAGTAGTATCTACAGTATGTAATAATCTTGTTCGCACTCTAAATGAGGAGCTATTCAAGAAGAGTCTAAACGACTGGATTAATGCACAAAAGTTGTTAGGGACTTGGGCTCACGACAAAGAGAAATACACTGAATTAATACATCTATTCATCTCAAATCGTGACCGCAATCAAACTATAAACGCCTACAATGAATGGCGTAAAATTCGCAATATACTTGTTTCCAGAAACGCGCTGACTCCATAAAACGCCACTTCCGAAATAACGGAAATAGGGGCCAACAAAAAGGGTCACCCTTTTTGTTGGCCCCTATTCAATAATATCAAAAAATGACTGCGGAAGCCTAGAAAATGGCGTCAGATAATTCTGACGAATAGGGTTGGCATCGCTACGGCCCTCACCTGCATAGTGTATTGCGACCGGAGAGACTGACTGCCTTAGGCTAACAACTAACGACCCGGAGTTGCCATCAAACGTTGTGCTGTCATGATAATAGCGGTCATCGTTCGAATAATGGTAGAGATAGCCCGGAGACACTCTTTTTGATAAGCGCTGCCCGCCGAAAGTCTCCTCAAAAAGCCTAATCGAATCCGCAAATAATCCAGAATTTGGTTTCCAATAACTGGCATCAACTTTCGGATATCCGAGCACAACAATCGGAATCTTTTTGTCAGTAGCGATAAAGTTTCTGTCTAGCTTGACCGAAGGAATTATACTACTTGGATTCCAACCTGATCTAAGTTTCAAAATAGCAACATCGTTTTCAATATCATAGTAGACGATCTTGCTGATACGCCCCCGCACAAGCCCCCCCCGTGTATCATGCCAAAAGCAATAAGCATCTCGATTTATGGTAAAGGGTAAAGGAGCAGATTTAACCTTTTTCTTAGTTATATCATCCGCAACGTGCGCGTTTGTTACCACATGATCCTTCCCTACATAAAAGCCTGTTGCGCCTCCAGCAGCAAAAGTGCTCGTTATATGGATTTTGCATACTGATCGAGAAAAACTGGAGATTTCTTTCTCAGCTGCCCACAAGGCCTGAAGCAACTCCGGTTCAATATGCTCACTAGCAAGGTGCTTATCCCCAATCGTGTAGCTATACACTGGAAGCATTGGCCTAGTTTTCGCAATATAATACCTTCTAGCGCCAGAATCACTCCCAATAATTTCAGGAGCAACAACTCCCCATTGCTTAACCAAAGCTGTGATTTTAACTGGCGGCAACCCAGCCCCATCGCGAGGACCAGTAGGATAAAAATCATCACCAAACGGCTTTCCTAAAGTCTCTATGATAGTTTCAGCTATAGAAGATTCATTTATATTTTGCTCCAACTGCACTTCCGAGAGCGGTTTGCGGTTAGTGGTTAAATCAGAGTATTGCTTCTGTGTAATGCGTCCTGATTCCAGTAAACTTCCCCAGGGATTAATCTGATAATAAATACCTGATTCATTGAAATCGCCAAGGCCTAGTGAGCGTCTGTCAGATAGCCCCCGCTGACTCAGAAATGAATCAACGTCGTGATCATATAACGGAGTAATACTCTCAGAGCCACCGGCGCTGCCACCGAATCCCCCATTAGCGCCACCTCCATTAGCGCCACCTGGTGACAGACTATAAGAAGTGAGGACGTAAGCTAAAGTTGCAGCTACGCTGAACACAAAACACTTCATCGGTTATTCATCTTCTATTTTGAGTTCGCGAACTTTCTCAGCCGCACTCTCAAGAACTTCTTTTATATCCGAACTTTCTACAACTGTCATAGACAAACTATAAGGACCATTGGCTCCACTCTTGCTAACAGCCATCCAATCAGTCGAAAATCCATCAAGTCGCCTCCACTTGTTAGAAAAAATGTCCGTTTTGATTTTAAATGATACAGGGTCGAGTTCAATCGCCTTATTCTTGGCTGTATCAATGTAGCGATACTGAATCATAAACGCGGTCTCTAGGCGGTCCTTATCAGTTAATGGGACGCGCGCCTTATAGGCCTTACTTGCTGAGTAATAGACTTTAACAGGCAACACACGGTAAGCCGAATCACCAAAAACCAGCCTAAAATGTAGCTGAACGGCGTCTACGGCAAAGAGCTCCTCATTAGTAGAGGCATGCTTTTCCGAACGTGCGATAGTCGAATCAATTGAATCGATCTCCTTGAAATCCTTCCTAGCATCATCTTTAGATGCATACCACAAAGTTCTGGTAAATACACACTCATAATCGACTGGGTCATCCAACTCAGTTTCTTCCGATACAAATGTAGCACCATATTGTGCTTCATACTTACCTGCGTAGCTTTCAAGGCTATCTGCGCCAAAACCAACAAGATAATTGAACACGGACTTTCCAATATCCATAGCACCCAGTGCTCCTAGAATGGCAGTATATGACTCTTTATCTACGGTGTTCGCATGCTCAACAGATAGCTTAGTTTCTTCGAATAGCTGATATTTCGTGCGATAAACAATTGGATTTTCAAAAAAACTCGAGTCACTTGCATTTCCAGAAAAAGCGTCGGATGATGAAATAAGTAGAAGTATAATACAGTATATTCTCATGTTGGTATAGGATTCTGATTGTTTAGTTGACAATTATTGGAATTACGGACGTGCCAGCTGGAATCCTCTCAAATTCAGCGGGATAGCCTGCGAATTGATGCACCGTTGGCATTTAGACATTAATAACCCCAATAAGGAGAACTAATCCAGCACAAAAGGGCTCAAAATGGGAAAAAAAGATGACATGTCGTTATGTTTGCAATTTGACATGATTCACATTGTCCGCACGGCCGACGATAAGGATCCAAAACACCCAAAAAAATCATAACGCATTCCATATTTCCAAAGATGGAATGTGTTTACACTGTTCACATTTATGTGAACGAGATGGGGCACCAGCCCACGGATTCATTCAACCATTCCCTACAATCACAGATTACTGTGATTATATTTGACCTATCTCACAAATCTGTAACTTTTGGTTAATCCATGATTCAGAGTTTTCGATGCAAAGAAACAGCCAAAATATTTGGAGGATGCTATTCTAAAAAGCTCCCTGCCGATATTCAGCAACGAGCACTCAACAAGCTCCGACTCATTGCCACAGTCACACAACTCGAAACGCTTCTCGTTCCACCCAGCAATCACCTGGAAGCCCTCACTGGCGACCGCAAAGGCCAACATAGTATCCGCATCAACAAACACGTAGCGCGACAAGCGCGAAGATGGTCAGCTCTACGAGCTGGGTCCGAAGGACTTCCTGAAGCGGGTGCCCTCTGGGCGATGAAGGAACAATGGCGCATCTGCTTTCGCTGGAAGGACGGCAATGCCCACGACGCAGAGATAGTCGACTACCACTAAAACTACCATGAACACCGAAACCTACATTCCTCTCGACCCGCCCGGTACGCTGCTACTACAGGAATTCATCGAGCCCATGGGCCTCTCGCAGAAAGCGGTCGCCCTCGGTGCGGGCATCCCCTATGTTCGATTCAACGAACTGATCCACGGCAAGCGTCGTATCACTGGAGAATATGCCTTACGTCTCGGCTATTTCTTTCAAATGGAAGCCCAATTCTGGATCAACCTTCAAGCCGACTACGACCTCCGCAAAGCCAGACGCGAACACGCCGACTTGAAAAAGACCGCACACACCGCTCAAGAACTCATGGCTGGTTGATTCTGTTGTTCCCGCATCGGTCCTTCGAGGCCAACAAAAAGGGTCAGTCCAATTTATTTTGTTTTACGGCCAACAAAAAGGGTCAGTCCAATTTATTTTGTTTTACGGCCAACAAAAAGGGTCAGTCCAATTTATTTTGTTTTACTAAAACACTCCACTCTTTCGTGGGTTTTCCCTGATGCCCGCGATTGCCCTTTAAGACTTAAGCCTCGTTGCGATCTGGCCCCTTATGTGCAACATGCCTAAGAATGGCTTGGTATACACCGACACATC
>NZ_JARXHW010000099.1:0-4039 GCF_031127805.1 Thalassobacterium maritimum
CCAGCCTGCGCCGCTTTCACACCCACCACCGCTTCCGCATAACCACAGAAGCGGTAATCCTTCGGATCCTCCACAATGCCAGCACGCACAGGATTCAGATCAATATAAGCCGCCATCGTTTGCAGCGGATTGCCATGTCCCTCAACCAGAACCGACTTAAAGCGGTCGGCCCACAGCGTGCCATAGCGTTGGTGATTACGGTTAAACCACACAGAGAAACGCTGCTTCACCGCCTTCATATATTCAGAAACATCGCCCATGCGAGCCAACAGCTTCGCACGTAATTGCTGCGCCTCTTCAGAGTCAGCTTCGAGCTGGGAGGTCAGCACCTTCACCGAATCTGCCTGATACTTTGTAGGCTTAGGATACAGCACACGATAACGGCGCATTAATTCCGCATCATCGACCCGCTGACCGTCCGGCACACGCAAGAGCACATGAAAGTGGTTCGACATCACACAGTAAGTAAGCACCTCCACTCCGCAGAAATCAGCCACCTGCCAGATCATCTTACGCAGCATCTCCTTCTCACGATCCTGAAACAAGCGCTCCCCATTCACCACACGCGACATGCAATGGTAAACGGCATCTCGACCATGAACTTTTGTGCGACGAATTTTCATAATATCTCCTCCCCCTACTGACTCTCTGCGCTTCACACACCCGAGTCAACCCATTTCTTATAGCCTGGTTAATTTATTATCTTATAGCCTGGTTAATTTATTATCTTGCAGTCCCAAGGCGAGCCCCTCAAACAAGTCGCCCGCAGAACCGCACGAGGTCGTTAAGATAGATCGTAAACATACAGAGAACAAAAGATGTCATTCCGACATGACCTGTTCTATAAGCCCCGCACTTATATGAATAAAAGACTAATTACATTGCTCACCATTTCTTGTTTCTGCTCGTTGCAATTCGTAAACGCTCAATCTGTGTTTGATGTCGATTGGTCTGGGAGGTGGACTGGAGAATGGACAAGTTCAGTACTGTTCAATTCAGGTGAGATCGACATCAATCTAACCGATAATTATTACTACATAACAGGAAGAGTGAATACGCTTGATGCTAATGTGCCCCCGGTAGGAGAAGGAAGTGCTTACGATGGAAGCATTTATGGAGGAATCGACTTCCATACTGGCTTGCCGGATTTTGAGGTGTCGGCTTTAGTTAACTTATCTACTCCACCTTTTTATTCGGCAGGTGTAAGAATACGATACATAGCAGACAGTTTTAATGAGAGAGAGTATGTTCCAGGTTTCACTGACTTATTGGATATAATTTCAGGCACATACGAGATCACACAAGAAAATGATCCTTCAAACATACTCGACTATGGCACTTTTGATCTAGATCGAATTGCTGTTTCAACTTCTCTCGTCCCTTATCTCAAGCCTGTCACATCAATAGCGGGATCCTATACAATAAATGTCGCAAGCAACACCAGTTGGGTGGTCTCTGAATCACATGCATGGATCTCTGTTAGTAGAACATCAGGTAGCGGCAACAATACTATTACCATTACATATACTGAAAATTACTCTGACTCAACTCGTATTGGATTCATCGACATTGGCACTGAGACTCATACAATCACTCAGTCTGCTGGGTGGAACGATCAGAATGGCGATGGAGTTGATGACAACTGGGCTTCTAGCTACTTTAGTAAGCAATTTGACCCGAATGCCGACACAGATGGCGATGGCTTAACACATGCAGAGGAATCACGATTAAAAAGTAATCCTTTTCTAATAACTCGCCTAATCTCTACACCAGAATTTAATGAACTAGGTAAGCCTGTGATAACCATGCTAGAAATGAAACCGGTCGGTACATATATACTATTACATAGGGTAAGTTTGAACGAAGGAACTTGGACCGAACTCGCTAGATGGACTGATCCTGAGTTTGTCCAGAATTTAGCTTATACACACATAAACCAGACTGAGGATAGTGGATTTTACGCCCTTAAATTTGAAGCTCCGGATGACTAGATGATGAGCACTTGGGAGGGGGGGGGCACCCCAAGGACATAGAGCAATTTCTTATAGCCTGGTTAATTTAATCTCTCGTTCGCGAAGCCTTCAGTCCACGAAGAGGTGAGAAAGCGGGTGCCCTTGGGCAGTTGACGAAAAAAACTACATTTTCTGAATATTGTCATACTGATTTCACGTAAGACTATGGTTGGCCTGTGGGTTCACATTTTTCAGCCCCCGACAATAGAAGGTCTTTAGCACATTCTATTACCCAATCTAGTTCATTCAGTTCTAAAAATTCACGATTTGGCATGGTCATATAAAACCGACGGGGTGTTAATATGAAGGATACTTCATCAGCAACAGAGGGGCTCTCCTTTGCAATGTCCAACATAAGCTTACTTAAAAAACTAAATATAGATTGCTCCTCAGCCAAGAATCGCTTCGCCTGTTTAATATCCCAAACTCGGCATAAAATCGAAGCATCACCCATTTCAGTAACAGAAACATAAACCCACTCGTTAAAATTAAAAATATTTTTCTGATAACGAAATTTATAATACAGGTTTACTGGCGAGAAGCACCCACGCCTCTCAAGACTCATCCTAGCTCCTGGGAGACGTCTTTCAATTATCTCTTCCATCCGAGCATCTGACCTAATGAAACTTCATGGGTGAAATCCCCTGCTAACCAACCAAACCCTAAGCTAAGGGAAATTCCGGTAACAATATCTCCAGAAATCGATCCAGACTGAAATCCATACAACCTCATATTTTATATACAGGCTATAAAATTTACCATAAAATTTACCTCGTCTAGAGCTTTCTTTTTAGTTCTTGAGTGGTAAGTCATGCTTAGTCAACAGACAAGAGTTCTCACCATCAATATAAAAGTAAGGATCTGGATTCACCCACTCGTCATCCAATTTCGCATAGACACTAGAGGCACCTAGAGATTTGTAAATCGAAACCGCAAGCTCTTGTAACGACAAAAGTATCTTTTGTTCATACGCCTCACTTACCGAACAGGGTAATAATTTAGTTCGGATATCGATACTTTCGATACTTAAACTATCAGAGAAACATATAATTAGCTCAAATCCGTAGCTAGGTGTCATATCCAAAGCTTGCTCATGAGACATGGTAACCGATACGAAATCTACTTGGTTGCTTACATCCACCTCGTCTATAGTTCGCAAATCCAATGTGCTACCGTTCTTCATAAATACTATGCACTTGAAAGTCTGCGGCTCGGCACCTTTAGAATGATCTTTAAATCCACAGTCTATTAGGCATTTTTGCAAAACTGCTAAAGATTGACCAGTGCGCCTATTTCCAGCAAAGGCAATATGTATGTTGAAATGTAGTCCCATTACAGAAGTGGTGCAAATGGTTCAATAATTACAAGAATGTTATTGTCTGCCAAGAACTCCTTCGCTCCTTTCGGCGCTTTCGCTAGTAGGGTATCCGTGGCCAATATAAGTCTGTAGTCTAGTCCAAGCCTCTGCGCAGTCTCAAAACCAAGTTTTAATTCTTGAACAGACTTTATAGCCTGATGTGAACGCTTGATTGAATAGCTTGCGGTGAGGGTTTGTATATCAGCAGATTTTAGTGCGTAATTTGTAACAACATCAGCCTCGAGCCGTATTATCTGAGAACTAGGGGCCAGTGACGCAGCCACCTTCAACTCAAAGAGCAATTTCTTATAGCCTGGTTAATTTAATCTCTCCTACCCCTACTGACTCTCTGCGCTTCACACACCCGAGTCAACCCATTTCTTATAGCCTGGTTAATTTATTATCTTGAGCTTCGCTGAGGTTTAAGGATTTTTCAAGCTTGGAGATTCGATGACAGGTGCGCCTTGGCGTGGACTTCTTCTCCGGTGGAATCGGCCTCATTTTTTTCCTCCAAGGCATTGGCATGACCTTTTTAGCAGCACGATCGATTTGCCCCTAGACTCAACCGAACACTCGCCTGCGCAGGCCCTGAATCACCGCCAAATCGCCCCAATCCGAGCCACGCATCGGATTCACCTTCGGCGGATACTTGCGCCCGCGCTCCCGTTGC
>NZ_JARXHW010000009.1:0-114931 GCF_031127805.1 Thalassobacterium maritimum
GCGCTGGCGATCGGCTTGAGTTCCTAGTTTGCGGTTTGCCATGCAATGAACATGACCACTTTATTAGAATGCGCAATATTTATGTTAAAAGGTATTAGAGCACAGAGCCCATTTCGTGTCAAATTACTGGATTTGAAGAACTAGTAAAAGCTACGTAACCCAAAATTGGTAGGGTACGATTCCAGCAAATCGCAATTTTTTGGCATCACGCATGCTAAGCAATGGCTGAGATCTAAAATTATGAGTACTATCAGTCCACATATTACTGAATTCGGAACTGTCGATGATGAAGTCGAAGCAGCTTCGATGCACCGCTATTGCCGCTCTAGAAATTTTGTAGAGAAGCACGCGTCCGCCATTCAATCCACCAGCTTAAAAGGGGACTACGGTCTAGATAATAATTTTCGCGAGAGTGTGCAAGTCGGTCTCGATGTCGCGCGATCGAATCGCCTGGCTGCTGCACTTGCATTTATCGTGATGCTCATGTTTGCGATCGCTTATGCGACCGTGCCATTTCTGGAGCCAGCGATGCAGCAAGTGATACTGCTCAAAATGAAGATGGGGCCGCTGTTTGCATTCCTAGGCATGGGGCTGAGTGTAGGCTTTCTTTCGGAGTTTATGAAAGTGCGCCGTAGTGTGAGCCGGCGTTGGACTCGATCCAATACTGTAAACTTCTTATTCCTATTTCTCATGTTCGGCGTGATTGCCGCTGCGAAAGATCCGATTTACTACCTACTTGCGAACTTGTATGGTGAGGGCGGTTCCTTTTCGACGCTGCTGCAAAAAGTGTTTTTCGATCAATTCGCATGGACGCTCTTACTCGCCTGTCCGGCGCAAACCTTCCTCTTTGCCTGGAAAGCACATGGATTTTCGAGCAAGAGTTTGAGCGTCGAATGTCCGAACTTCTCAGAGTTTTTCGCCCTTAAGGTCCTGCCAGCATTGATTGCTCACTGGAGCTTCTGGTTGCCCACAAGTGTGATTATCTTTTGCTTCCCAACAGACTTACAGTTGGCAGCTTCGATCTTGGCCATGAACCTTTGGTTGGTCTTGCGCATCACTTGTGCACCGAGTTCACGCTCACTTCATCCCGTAGGGAAGTAATGCGATGTTTATAATCAATGATGCCTTTCAGTCCGGAGTGATTGAGGCTTGTTCCACTGCGTCCTCACGTCGCTACTATCGTGGGCGTAATTCAGCCTCAGCCAATGCGGATGGCTGGCACTTCCCACCCGAATTGCCTAGCGATCAGCCCGATGTTGCTGAAATTCTGGAACACAGCTCTCGAGCCGGCATCAAGGCTGTGCGGCAAAGCCTGGTGCCTGCCTGTTTCGTGTGGGCACTGATGGCGCTTATTGCTTTAGCCTATTATTGGTTGCCGGCAGCCAGTCATTTCTTCATCGGCCTGGAGCGTTTACAAGCTTTCTTGGGCCGCTTGTTCCCTTTTTTGGGGATGGGCTTGTCAGTGGGGGTGTTGGCAGAGTTGGTCCGCATCTTATCCGCTGGAAAAAAGTCCTGGGCGCGGGCAAATACAGTCAATGCAGGCTTCAATCTATTGGTGTTCGGAGTCCTAGGCCTGCTACAAGGCGTCTTCTATCAGCAACAAACTCTTTGGTTTGGTGAGGGGCAGGATTTCAGAACGCTCGCCAGCAAAGTGTTGGTTGACCAGTTCGGTTGGACTGTGTTCTTCGCGAACCCTTACCAAACGATTCTTTTTATCTGGAAGGAAAACCAGTTTAAATTCTCACGGGTGTGGCAAAGCATGCGCCCATTTAAAAGCTTTTGGGGCATGCGTGTGCTGCCCGTATTAATCACGAATTGGGCCTTTTGGATCCCGATGGTGAGTATCATCTACAGTTTTCCAAGCAGTCTACAGCTTCCCCTCGCGATCTTAGCAGTCACGATCTGGGTCATCATACTCAGCTTCCTGACTACTGAAGAAAATACAAACGACAATCATACGGACTAAGTAAAATTATGGGTAAGCAATTAAACAAACCAACTATTCTCGCCGCTGGCACCTTTGTGGTCGATTATCACAAAACCGTGAAACACTACCCGAGTGAACGGGCGAGTTCTAAAATCACTGGTGAAGTCATTAGCAATGGGGGAGCCCCTTTTAATCTACTAGTCGATCTAGCCAAACTTGGCACGCATGCCAATTTGCATGCATCCGGCCGCATCGCTCAGGACCTCGACGGTAAGTTTATTGTCGAAACCTGCAACACACACGGGATCGATATTTCGCAACTCAGTTACGACCGTGCGGCGGCAACTGGATATACCGACGTGTTTACTGTCGAAGAGTCGGGCCGTCATACCTGTTTTCACTTCGCGGGGGCGGGAGGTAATTTCTCACGTGACGATGTAAAGCTCGATACTGCCAAGCCGGATTATCTATTCTTGGGCTCACTGGGGGCTCTCGGTAAGCTAGAGGCGGTCAATCCGGATTCTGGGCGGGCCGATTCGACCAAGTTGATTCGCGATGCTCGCAAGCGTGGTATCACCACCATTATCGAATTTGCACCTTTAGACCGTGGCGCTCGCCTCGAGGAGTTCGCAGAGACCTTGGCGGAAAGTGATTATGTGATCGTGAATGATCGCGTGGCCGAGACGATTACTGAAACGAGCCTGTATTCCGAAAACATTTTCGATCCTGATTTAGCGCGTAAGGCGGCTCAACAAATTTTAGACACGGGCCTACGTATCGCCGTCATCATTCACTCCGGGGCTGGGGCTGTCTATGTCGGCGCCGATGGCACCTTCTATAAGTCGAATGGCTACTTCCTACCATGGGAGGAGCGCTCAGGCTCCGCAGGTGTGGATCATGCATTCTGTGCAGGCTTCATTAATGGCTTGATGGGCAGTCAAGACGAGGCCGAGTGCCTGCGTCGTGGTCTGGCAGTCTCGACTATGTGCCGCAAAGATCTTACGCCTTCGGATAGTATCGAGTCTATGGATACCTGCATTAGCTTTTGTGAAACATCACAGCAAGTGAAGTAATGCGAGGACGCCTGCATTGCGGGGCATGGCTAATTCAGCGTGATTCGCTGCTGCTGACTGAGCTTCGAATTTGATGTGGCCGCGTATATTGACTTGCTTCGATACGTTGTGGCGTTGAATTGGTGAGTCATGAGTATCCCATTCGAATCACAGCAGAAATTATTATTTATTGGTGATTCCATCACCGACTGTGGACGTGGCCGCCCGCTAGGGCAGCGCCGCGGGGCGGGGCTAGGGACGGGGTATGTGAGCTTTGTGGACAGCATTTTGGGAGCCGCGCATCCAGAGCTTTCTCTCCGTGTCTTGAATACAGGGATTAGCGGGAATCGTATTACAAATTTGGAGTCACGATGGCAAGAGGACGTGTTGGACCTCGAGCCCCATTGGCTTTCTGTGATGATTGGTATCAATGATGTTTGGCGCCAGTTTGATAGTGAGCCCGGCGCCGTTCAGGTGGATCCCGAGCAATACGAAACGATCTATCGCAAATTGCTGGCGAAGACTCGTCCTCAACTGGAGGGGCTGGTATTGATGACGCCTTATTTCCTGGAGAGCAATGTGAAGGATCCCATGCGCGCTAAGATGGACATCTATGGTGCTATCACGCAAAAGCTGGCGGAGGAGTTTGATGCGGTTTATGTGGATACACAGGCGGCTTTTGATCAGTATTTGGCGCATCAACCGACGCAGTCACTTTGTTCAGACCGGGTGCACCCTAACGGAGTCGGCCACATGATTCTCGCACGCTCCTTTTTGCAAGCAGTTGGCTTGAACTCGGCTATTTAGCCGGAGTTTGTGGAGCATACTTGGGCAAGCGAATCGTAAAAATTGTGCCCTCGGCGCTGGTCGTGAATTCGATTTCGCCACGGTGTGCGGTCACGATGGACTTTGCAATGGCAGTGCCGAGGCCGGTGCCATCGCTTTTACCATGTGTGACGAAGGGCTCGAAGAACT
The DNA here is from genome assembly GCF_031127805.1 of Thalassobacterium maritimum. Classification (NCBI taxonomy): domain Bacteria; kingdom Pseudomonadati; phylum Verrucomicrobiota; class Opitutia; order Puniceicoccales; family Coraliomargaritaceae; genus Thalassobacterium; species Thalassobacterium maritimum. Next base: position 3,955 of record NZ_JARXHW010000009.1, read on the forward strand.
TATCCCGTATGTCGACGGGGATGCCGGGCCCGTTGTCGGCCACTGTGAGTGTGACTACTTTGTCGTTCTCCGTCGCAGTTACGGTCACTTTGCCGTCGATATCGGCACTGTGGAGCGCTTCGATGGAATTACTGATCAGGTTTTGTAGGACACGCATGAGCTTGCTGGCATCGCCTTGCAGACTGGTGCCATTACCCTGCATGATGAGTTCGACGGTCTGGTCTTTGAAAAATGGCGTGTTGAGCTCACGGAAATAGTTAAAAAGTTCGTCGATCTTGACTTCGCTGACTTCAATTTGACTGTCGCCGCGGGCAAAGGCCGCCAAATCGTTGGCCATGTTGACCATGCGATTGATTTGCGATTCGATGTTTTCGCAGATCTTGGCCACCTTGGGGTCTTCTTTATAGCGTCGCTCGATGATGGTAGAGCCTAAGCTGATAATTGAGAACGGATTTTTAAAATCGTGGAGCAGTGAGGACACCATGGTACCGACGAGCGTGAGCTTTTCGGTGCGCATAACTTCGTCCATATAGTGGTCCGTCGTGCTTTTGAGGTGGTGGATTACGCTTTCAAGGATACGCCGGACTGGTTCGGCATCTTCGATGATTTTCTTAACAGTCGCTTCGGGCACACGTGCGATGGTGCAACTGCCGAGTGAGACGGCGCCAAGAGCACGGTGTTCACCTGTGAATACGCCCACCTCTCCGAAGAAGCTACCTTCGCCGGATTGGCTGACATGTTGCAGTGTTCCATCTAGTTTCTCCTTCGTGAATGCGACTTCTCCTTTGAGTACTAGAAAAAGTGCATCGGGGGCACTTTTCTCGGGAAAGATGACCTCCGCGTCCGGCAAAGTCATGATTTCAACTTCGTCCGCGATCGTTGCGCGCCGGTCCTCTGAAATCGAGCAGATAAATGGGTGATCTTCGAGCCTCATGGTGTCTCGGTTTGTTCGGCTGTCGTCTCCATTTGTTGATTTCGGAGCTTATAAACGACCAAACTCGAAGCGACGGCTATGCCTAAGAGTAGTATGCCGAGCAGGATACCTTTTGCTTTGAGTGGTTGTGCCTTTTTCAATGTAAACGTGTAAAATTAGGAAATTTAGTTAGTTGCGATTAAGTTTCAATAATCGAATTAGGAAAGACGCATGCGGTAGTCTTCGTAGCCGAAGCGGCGCACCGTCTTTAGGCCTTCACGCTCGGAATAGAGCGAGATCGCAGGCAGGGGGACACCGTTAAACGTGCTGTTTTTCACCATGGTGTAGTGGGACATGTCAAGAAAGACCAGCCGCTGCCCGACCTCCAGCGGTTGTGAAAAGGAATAATCGCCGATCACATCGCCGGCCAAGCAAGACATGCCGCCTAATCGGTAGCTGTGGGCATACTCGTTCGCGGCACCTGCGCCTAAAATGCCCGGGCGGTAGGGCATCTCCAACACGTCGGGCATGTGGCAGGTAGCCGAACTGTCGAGGATGGCGATCTGGTGGCCCCCCGCCTCGATCAGGTCCAGCACGGTCACGACTAAGACGCCGGTGTGGAGTGCAACGGCTTCCCCGGGTTCGAGATATACGTCGAGCTGGTAGCGCTCACGGAAATATTTCACTACGCGGATGAGACGCTCGATATCATAACCGGGGCGTGTTATATGGTGGCCGCCGCCAAAATTGAGCCATTTGAGCCCGGGTATGAGATCGCCAAATTTCGCTTCGAAGGCCTCCGCGGTGTGCTCCAGTGCGTCGGCATCTTGTTCACACAGCGCGTGGAAGTGGAGTCCATCCAGATTGGAGAGTAGGTCCTTGGGGAGCGTTTCGAGCGCGCGATCAAGGGCGGCGCGCGTGGTGCCCAGTCGCGACGAAGGTGCGCAGGGATCGTAGAGCTCAGTCTCCACTTCAGAGTATTCCGGGTTGACGCGTAGACCCAATTCCGGGCGTCGCTGGCCTTCCAGCGCGCTGAGGCCTTTGGCCAGTTGTCCCGCAGAGTTGAAAACCAGGCTGTGAGCGAAGCGGCTGAGCTTTTGAATTTCCTCCGGCTTATAGGCGGCCGAGTAGACATGCACTTCGGGGCCAAAAGATTCCTGCGCAAGTAAGGCTTCATGTAGGCCACTGGAAGTGGTGCCGCTCAAATATTTGCGAATCAGTGGAAAGGTGCTAAAGCAGGCAAAGCCTTTGAGGGCCAGTAGCACCTTGGCGCCGGAGCGCTCAGAGACGGATTGCAGGAGCTGGCAGTTCTTCTCCAGTTGATCCAGATGCACGACATAGCCCGGCGAGGGAGCCTCGTCGAAAGGAATGGAAGCCAGCGCTGCGAGACTGGACTCGCTTAATGGAGGAGTGGGATCTTGAGCCATAGCTTGAGAATCTGAGTGTTTTCGCTCCGATGACCAAGATTTGATTTTGAGATTTTTAGATCGAAGATTATTGATTGCCAAGGATCGATCGTAGCACGGGGTCTTCTCCCCAGTACTTTGCGTGGATGGCAATGCCTTCGGCTTCCATTAGAGGCCCATAGACCTGAACTCCCGGCTCGGTGCGTTGGAAAATTTCCCGGATTGCGAGAGGACTTTCCGGCAGCGGGTTCTTGGCGGCAGCGGGATAGATCTGGCGAATCACCTCAGTGAGTTTAGAAGAAGTGGTGCCATAGACTACCTTACGGATGCCTGCCCAGCGTATCGCTCCGCAGCACATAATGCAGGGCTCCGTGCTGGCGTAGAGGGTGCTGGCCGCCAGTGTCGCGCGATCGAATTGTCGCGTGGCCTGACTGATCAGTCCGGTTTCCGCGTGCTGAGTGACGTCCTGCAGGGTGTAGACCGCATTCTCAAATTCAAAGATGATTTCTCCGTCTTTGACGAGTAGTGCACTAAAGGGGTGGTTGCCATGTTCGACCGCACGCTCAGCGAGTGCATAGGCATAGCTCATTAATTCGCGGTCGGCGGTAGTGGTGGCAGGATCGTCTGGTAGAGCCATAATTTGTTTCGCTGTTGTGTCGCTGTTAGCGCCCCTTCCGGAGATGGTTTGGGTGCTTTCACTATGTCCAATCGTCAGAGCAAGCAGCGTGCTGCTGAGTATCATTAGAATTTTATGCATGCAGGACCCCTAGCAACCGCCATGCCGTATCGCTGGGATGGGCACACTGTTTGGGGGCACGTCATCGCGCACTTAATGCGATTTTTTAATTTGCATTCGGTGGAGGATGTATTACGCGTGGAGGTCTTAGATATAGGAGAGCTCCAGGCGTGGAGCTGAGATTTGGGTGCGCTCCACCCGTAGATCCTTTGAACCTGATGCGTGTTAACACCGCCGTAGGGATTATCGAGTCGAATGGACCTCTGGGGCTGTTGGGCGGGATTTTTTCGAGGCAGTGTGAGGCGGATCGTGACTCACTTAAATTATGCCAGAAAATTCCATTAACGAAACTACTTCGAGCCATACCTTGTTCCCGAATTCCGAGCGTGTTTATATCACTGGCTCGCGTCCTGACCTGAAGGTGCCCATGCGTGAGATTAAACTCTCGCCAACAATTCTACCGAATGGCGCTGGCGAATTGCCCAATGATCCGGTGCGCGTCTATGATACTGCGGGCCCATGGGGCGACGCCAGCTACCATGGTGATGTGACTCAGGGCCTGCCGCGCATGCGGGAGGCGTGGATTCGGGAGCGCGGCGACGTGGAGGAATATGAGGGCCGCGAGGTGAAACCGCAGGATGATGGCTATCTCTCTGAGGTGCATAAGGCGGGGGCTCGTATGAAGGATGGCCAACGCAAGTTGATCGAATTCGACAATACGCGCCACCGTCCGATTCGCGCCAAGGCAGGCAAGGTGGTGACTCAACTGCAATATGCACGTGCGGGCATCATCACGCCGGAGATGGAGTTTATCGCGATCCGTGAAAATATGAAACTGCAGGCGGCGAAGCAGGGTGCCGAAATTTCAGCATCTGCGGATCAAAATTCGCTGAATATCCAGCATCCCGGGCAAAGCTTTGGCGCTTCGATTCCCGACGAGATTACGCCGGAGTTCGTGCGCTCCGAAGTGGCCCGCGGCCGCGCGATCATTCCTTGTAATGTGAATCACCCCGAGCTGGAGCCGATGATTATTGGCCGGAATTTCCTGGTAAAAATTAATACCAACATTGGTAACTCCGCTGTGGCTTCGTCGATCGAAGAGGAAGTTGAAAAGATGCGCTGGTCGGTGAAGTGGGGCGGCGATACACTGATGGACCTTTCCACGGGTAAGAACATTCACCAGACGCGGGAATGGATCTTGCGCAATTGCCCGGTGCCAGTCGGCACGGTCCCGATTTATCAAGCGCTGGAAAAGGTCAACGGTAAGGCCGAAGACCTGACTTGGGAAATTTTCCGCGATACTTTGATCGAGCAAGCCGAGCAAGGGGTGGATTACTTTACGATTCACGCGGCCGTGCTGCTTCCGTTTGTGCCGATGACTGCGAAGCGTATGACGGGCATCGTGAGTCGCGGTGGTTCGATCATGGCGAAGTGGTGCCTCTCGCACCATAAAGAAAATTTCCTTTATACTCACTGGGATGATATTTGCGAAATCATGGCCGCCTATGATGTCTCCTTTTCGATCGGCGACGGTTTGCGTCCAGGCTCCATTGCAGATGCAAATGATGAGGCGCAATTTGCCGAACTGAAAACTCAGGGTGAGCTCACCCGACGCGCTTGGAAATTCGGAGTGCAAGTCATGAACGAAGGTCCCGGGCACGTGCCGATGCACATGATCGAGGAAAACATGAAGAAGCAGATCGAGTGGTGCGATGAAGCACCGTTCTATACACTTGGACCACTCACGACAGATATTGCGCCGGGCTACGACCACATCACCAGCGGCATCGGTGCCGCCATGATTGGTTGGTATGGTTGCGCGATGCTTTGCTACGTGACTCCCAAGGAGCACCTCGGCCTGCCCAACAAGGACGATGTGCGCGAGGGAGTGATCACCTATAAGATCGCCGCGCATGCCGCCGACCTCGGCAAAGGGCATCCGGCCGCGCAATACCGTGACAATGCACTCTCGAAGGCGCGCTTCGAGTTCCGCTGGGAGGATCAGTTTAATCTGTCACTCGATCCGGAAAAAGCGAAGTCCTTCCACGACGAAACTTTGCCCCAAGACTCGGCGAAGACCGCGCACTTCTGCTCGATGTGTGGCCCGAATTTCTGCTCGATGAAAATCACAGAAGATGTGCGCGAGTATGCGGCCAAACTCGGCGTTTCGGAAAAAGAAGCGCTGGAAAAGGGCATGGCAGAAAAGTCGGCTGAGTTTAAAGACAAGGGTGGCGAAGTGTATCTCGCTGGATCGGAAGCATGAAGATCCGCGTAAATGACGAAGCGCGCGAAGTGCCCGAAGGCTTGCCGCTACAGGCACTGCTCGCGGAGCTAGGGCTTGAGTCGAAGCCCGGGCTTGCGGTGGCGGTCAATCAGTCCGTTGTGCCAGCGAGCGAGCTGGCTGCCTACCAGCTCGCTGCGGAGGATGCCGTGCTGATTATTCAAGCCACCCAGGGGGGCTAATGCTATGCGAGTGATTGCCGTGTCTCCAGAATCTAAATACGCCAATGAGGCAGATGTGATCGCGCGCTTGTTGCAAGCGGGCCTGATGCGTTATCATGTGCGCAAGCCGTCTTGGACGTTGGCGGACTGCGCGGAATTACTCGACGCGGTGCCGTCAGAATGGCATGCCCGAATCTCCCTGCATCAGCATCACGTGCTGGCTGAAAGCTATGCGGTGGGACTGCATTTTAAGGATGGCATGGCAGTTGATCATGCTTTGCTGGGAGGGCGAATTTGTTCCCGTTCCTTGCATCGTCTCGACGAGCTGGAGACGCTGCTGAAGCAAGTGGATTACGCTTTCTTGAGCCCGGTATTTCAGTCCATCACTAAGCATGCTTATGGCCCGTTCTGGACGGAAGCGGATTTAGCCGCGTCTCTGTCAGGCGCTTGCGCTGCAAAGCTCTATGCGTTGGGGGGCATTACCGCGGCGAATGCGGCGCGCGCCATGGCATACGGATTTGAGGGTGTGGTTGTGCACGGCTCGCTGTGGCAAGCGGTCGATCCACTGGAGGCCTTTGCCCGCTTTCGAAAGGAGGCCGCATGAATTGGCCGAAGTATATGTGCCTGACGATTGATGGTATCGAGCGTTCGCATACAGAGCAGGTGCAGGCCTTGTGCGCCGCGGGCGTGGATTGGGTGCAGCTGCGTTCAAAGGAATTGTCGGATGCGCAGCTCGAACCGATTGCCTTTGAGTGTATGATTCGTTGTCGTGAGATCGGGAGCACTTTCATATTAAATGATCGTTTGGATCTGGCGCTGAAGCTCGGTGCAGATGGGGTGCATCTCGGCAAGTTGGATACACCCTGGGCGGATGCGCGCGCACGAGCAGGGGCAGATTTCTTAATCGGTGGCACCGTAAATTCGGTGGCGGATGCGGAGATGGCGGTTGCTGCGGGCGTATTGGATTACGTGGGCGTGGGCCCGTTTAAATTTACCCACACTAAAAAGAACCTCGCGCCCGTGCTCACTCCTGCCGATTGGCAGGCCATCTTAGCAGTGCTGGGCGAGTTGCCGAGTTATGCGATCGGTGGAATCGAGCCCACTGATATTAAAGAATTATTGGCACTGGGAGTGACTGGTGCCGCGATTTGCTCGGTCTTATACCGTCAGCCGAATGTTTCGGATACCTATGCAATGTTACTGAATCAATTATGAAAACAGAGCCGCTCATTATCGCTGGAAAAACCTTCGAGTCCCGCCTTTTCGTAGGCACGGGGAAATACGCATCCGGTCAGCAGATGCAGGATAGCATTCGCGCCACAGGCAGTCAGCTGGTGACGATGGCGATGCGCCGCGTGCAGACCAAGGGCGGCGGTGACGGCATCATGGAATACATGGAGACCGAGCGGTATAGTTTACTGCCCAATACCTCCGGCGTGCGGGATGCCAAAGAAGCCATTTTTGCGGCGCAATTGGCGCGTGAAGCCTTAGGCACCAATTGGCTGAAATTGGAAATTCATCCCGACCCCAAATATTTAATGCCCGATCCGATTGAGACCGTGAAAGCCGCGGAGCAGTTAGTCAAAGAGGGCTTTATTGTGCTGCCTTATATTCATGCCGATCCGGTGCTATGTAAGCGACTGGAAGAGGTGGGCGTGGCGGCGGTGATGCCGCTGGCGGCTCCGATTGGCACGAATGAAGGGCTCGCGGCGCGGCGCTTTCTGGAGATCATCATCGCGCAAAGCAAGGTGCCCGTGATCATCGATGCCGGGCTCGGCTTACCCTCGCATGCGGCCGATGCCATGGAGATCGGGGCCGATGCGGTGCTGGTCAACACCGCGATTGCTACGGCGCGCGATCCGATTGCCATGGGGGCTGCCTTTAAGATGGCAGTTGAGTGCGGGCGCCTCGGCTATGAAGCGGGGCGTGGGCAGCAATCGATCGAAGCTGTCGCCTCATCGCCCTTAACCGCATTTTTAGATGCCGGAGTGTAAATTGCTATGAGTTATGTGGATGTATTAAATCGCCTCTCCTGGGAGGAGACGAAGGCCTCCATTCTCGCGAAGACTGCCGGGGATGTGGAGTCTGCTCTGTCGCGGCCGGTTGGTAAGTTAAGCTTGGAGGATTTCAAGGCTTTGATTGCTCCGGTGGCTCAGGATTACTTGGAGCCACTCGCCGCGCTTAGTCATGCCCGCACGGTTGAAAGATTTGGCTATACTCAGCAGATGTATGCGCCGATTTACCTTTCCAATGTGTGCAGTAATATCTGCACTTACTGTGGCTTCAGCGCGAACAATCGGATTCCACGCAAAATTCTAAATGAGGCCGAGATCCTGCAAGAGTTGCAAGCCGTCAAGGCACTGGGAATGGATCATGTGTTGTTCGTGACCGGAGAGGCGAATCTGCGGGTGGGCATTCCTTATTTGAGTAAAGCCTTTGAGCTGGCTCGGCAGACTTTTTCCAGTATTTCGATGGAGGTGCAGCCGCTCGATCAGGCGGGCTATGAAACTTTGATGGAGGCGGGACTCAGCTCGGTGCTGGTCTATCAGGAAACCTATAATCGCGACTCTTACGCGAAGTATCATCTAAAAGGAATGAAGAGCAATTTCGATTACCGGTTGGAAACTCCCGACCGGCTCGGGCGTGCGGGGATGAAGAAGATCGGGCTTGGTGCTTTGTATGGTTTGGATGACTGGCGCACGGATTCCTTTATGGTGGCGACGCATCTGCGTTATATGGAGCAGACGTATTGGAAAACGCGATACAGCTTATCCTTCCCTCGCATCCGTCCGCATGAAGGCGATTTTCAACCGGTCTCGGTGATGACGGATAAGGATCTGGTGCAATTGATCTGTGCCTATCGTTTACTAAGCTCCGAGGTCGAGCTGTCGATGTCCACACGCGAGAGCCCCGTCTTTCGCGATCATGTGCACAAGCTCGGTATTACCAGTTTAAGTGCCGGATCGAAAACCAATCCCGGCGGCTATGTGGTCGATCCGCAGAGTTTGGAGCAGTTTGAGATATCCGATGAGCGCAGCCCGGCTGAAGTCGCCACGATGCTAAGGGCCGGCGGTTACGAAGTGGTGTGGAAGGATTGGGACTCGACCTATGATGGCTGTGCCTGCGTAGGCGTGTGATCATGGAGCATCAAAAGGTTCGCAACCTGCAGAGAACCGTCTATGCATTCACCTGATACTACTATGAGCGAATTATCCAAAGATGAAATTCTGCGCTATCAGCGTCACTTGACATTGCCCCACTTCGGTGAGGCTGCGCAGTTGCAGCTCAAATCTGCCAAAGTGTTGGTGGTGGGCGCAGGGGGGCTCGGCTGTCCGGTGCTCCAATATCTCGCGGCGGCGGGAGTGGGCACGCTTGGAATTGTGGATGACGATGTCGTGAGCTTGTCCAATCTGCAGCGTCAGATTCTGTTTAACGAGTCTGAGCTCGGCCGAGGCAAGGCGGAGTTGGCCGCGCAAAAATTGCGCGCGATGAACCCGCACATTAACTGTGTGCCGCACGCCACCCGCTTAGGAGTGGACAATGCACTCGATTTGATCGCTCAGTATGATTTCGTGGTGGACGGTAGTGATAACTTTCCGACCCGTTATTTGATAAGCGATGCCTGTGTGCTGGCAAATAAGCCACTGGTCTATGGCGCGCTCTACACCTTTCAGGGGCAGGCGAGTGTTTTCAATTGGCAAGGTGGACCGACTTATCGCTGCTTATTTCCCGAGCCGCCCCGTCCCGAAGATGCGCCCAACTGTTCCGAGATCGGAGTGGTGGGAGTGTTGCCAGGGATGATTGGGATGATCCAAGCCACTGAGGTGATCAAGTTGATTACAGGAGTCGGTGAGCCATTGACGGGGAAGTTGTTAATGTTCGATGCATTGACCATGCGTCAGCAGATCGTGAGTTTCCAGCGAGTGCCTGAGCAGGCTGCGGTGACGGAGCTACGCTTGATCGAATATAGCTGTGGCGTCGCCCAGCAGCAATCAGTGGTCGAAGTGGAGCCGCAGGATTTACAGGCGGACCGCAGCGAGTATCAATTGCTGGACGTTCGGGAGGATTGGGAGCGCGCGATTTGCGCCTTACCCGGGGCGCATTTACCGCTCGGCCTGATCCTGGAGGGCCAGGCCGACTTTGAGGCGATCGGTTTTGATACCAGCAAGCCGACCTATGTGTATTGCAAGGGCGGTGTGCGCAGTTTGAAAGCCGCCGAAGCCATGCAGGCGCATTATGGATTTAAACAATTAAAGAGTCTGCGTGGCGGGATTCTGGGCTGGGCGGCCGCCGTGGACCCTGCAATGCAGACTTATTAGAGTGGAGGCCGTATGAATGCACCGCCCTTGGTATTGACGATTTCCGGTTCCGATAGTTCCGGGCATGCGGGCATGCAGACAGACAATCGCGCCATTCATGCGGTGGGTGGCTTTCCCCTAAACGTTTTGACTGCGGTGACCTTGCAAAGTCCAAAAGGCGTGGAAGCGGTGGAAATGATGTCCGCGGATTTTGTGGAAGCACAATTGAGGTCTATGTTAAAAAACTACCGTGTGCGGGCGATTAAAAGTGGCATGTTGAGCAGTGTGGAGATCGTTCATCGGGTGGCGGAAGTTTTGTCAGAGTATCCAGATATTCCCTACGTGCTCGATCCGGTGCTTTGTTCCAGTAGTGGAGCTATGTTGCTGGAGCCTTCAGCAGTGGAGGCCTTACGTTTAAAGCTCATGCCGCGTGCTTGTTTGACGACTCCTAATCTGGAGGAAGTGGCGATCCTCTCCGGAAAGAGTGAAAACCCTTATCAAGCAGCCGCGGATTTGTCAGTAGCCTGCGGTCAGGCTATTTTATTGAAAGGTGGGCATGCGACCGGACCGGAGTGCGAGGATTGGTTGTATCATCCGGGCGGGCGGCAATACTGTTTTAAGGAGGCGCGAGTCCAGACCCGTAACACGCGCGGCACCGGTTGTGCACTCAGTGCATTGATCGCCGCGCATTTGGCATGGGAACCCGATGAATTGGAAGATAGCATTCGTTCGGCGAAAGCACTCTTGAGCGAGGAGCTGCAGGAGCACTCGAAGGAATGCTGGAAGCGCGCTGGCCCTAGCTTTTATATACATTAAGCAGCATTCTACCCGTTGAGCAGGTGGTGTAATGCGTCGCTCATTTCTTTAATTCGATACGGCTTAGGCACAACAGCTTTGAAGGCCGAGTTTTTGTAGTCTGACATGACATTCGAGGTGGTGTAGCCGCTGGATGCGATGGCGACGAGGCCTGGATCGTATTCAAGTAATATACTGGCCGCCTCTTCGCCGCCCATGCCGCCAGGCACGGTGAGGTCGAAGACACAGGCGTCAAATGGTTTGCCAGCTTCTTTGGCTGCTTTATATGCCGCGATCGCCTCGTCACCGTTGGTTGAATACTCGACTTGGTAGCCGAGTAAGCTCAGGATTTCACCGGCAACTCGCATCATGGCTTCCATGTCGTCCATGACTAGGATGCGCCCTTTGCCGCGATGGATTTTCTCTTTGGCCGGTTCTTTTGTTTGGGTGTTCGGCGCTTCTGTTTTCTTTTGAAGGCTATGCGGACTCTTCGGCAGAAAGACACGAAAGGTTGAGCCATTGCCAATTGAAGATTCAGCGGTGATCGTGCCTTTGTGTGAATGAATGATGGAATAAGAGGAGGCGAGTCCGAGTCCGTTGCCGCGTTCTTTAGTGGTGAAGTAGGGGTCGAAGATTTTTTTAAGATTTTCGGAGGAAATGCCAGTTCCATTATCGGTCACTTCGATACACACATACTGGCCGGATGGTAGGGCAGGGATTTCGGCGTGGCGCACTTGCAGGTTGCGCAGATGGATGTTTATACTGCCCCCGTTGGGCATGGCCTGGTCGGCATTAATGATGAGGTTGTTGACGACTTGACTGATTTGTCCTTTGTCCGCATCGACTGCCCAGAGATCGGGATCTTTCTCGACGCTGCATTTTACGTTGGATCCGCGCAGGATAAATTGGGCCGATTCTTCGACCATTTTTGAAACGGTAGTGACTTCCAGCACGGGGGCGCCTCCTTTGGAGAAGGTGAGCAGTTGCTGGGTGAGTGATTTCGCCTGTAGGGCAGCCTTCTCGACAGCTCCCAGCTTTGTGCTGTGTTTGTGATCGTCGTCGAGTTCCATCCTCACCATCGAGATGTTTCCTAGGATGGAGCTTAACATGTTGTTGAAGTCGTGTGCGATGCCACCTGCTAGCAGGCTAATGGAATTGAGCTTCTCAGCTTTAAAGAGTTCGTCTTCAGTTTTCTTTTGTTGAGACAGGTCGCGTAATATGGTCACGCATCCATGGCGTTCGCCATCTTCATTGACGATGCAGCGAGTGTCTGCAGTAACGTGGATGCATTCGCCGTTGGTTCTTTCGAGTTGAATACCCAGCTTGGAGGGCACTTCGCCAAAGTCTGGATCTATTAAAGCGTCGGTTGGGTCTGCGAGGTGCTTGCCGGTCTTGGGGTGTTTGAGTTTGAGCACCTCTGCGAGGGGGCGGCCGACGGCGTCTGCTTGTGATATGCCGATGAGGTCTGCGGCTTCCTCGTTGAGCCGTTCGACCCGATCATTTGGGTCCGTGGCAATGACGGCATCGGAGATCGAATCCAAGGTGACGGAAAGGCGTTCTTTCTCACGTTGGAGTGCGAGTTCCGCTTGTCGGCGTTGTGTGATGTCGCGCAAGATGACGAGCAGTGCACTTTCGCCTTCCCAAATTAGATCGACCGCGGAAAGCTCGACTACGCGAGTGAGATCATTTTGATCGGGGATCTCTAGCTCGGTGGGTTCGTTACTCTGAACTTCAAAGGGAAAGATTTCGCCGACGAGTTGCTCGGGATTTGCTTCGAGTAGGCTGCCCGCGGAGGGGTTGAGGAACTTGATTTCGTAGGCTTTGCTGAGAATCAGCATGGCATCGGAATTGGCGTCGAATATATGGCGTAAGAGTGATTCGCGATACTGTATCTCAGCTGTATGTGTTTCTAGGCGATGCAGCAAATTGGAGCGTTCAATCGCGTAGCGAATGGAGCGGCGTAGTACTTCGCTATTGAGCCGATCTTTATTGAGGTAGTCTTGCGCGCCGACTTTAAGGGCTTCGAGCGAGAGTTCTTCGTCATCGGACCCTGTGAGTACAATGATGACCTCTTCGCTAGTGGTCTCCATTATTGTGCTCAGGGTATGGATTCCTTGGCTGTCGGGGAGGCTTAGGTCGAGCAGGACGAGATCGTAGCGTTGCGCCTTCAGTTGGCTGACTCCATCGGCTAAGCGCTTCACGACAGTCATGGTGAAATCTAGCTTAGAAAGGTCGAGGTATTCGGCAACGAGGTCGGCATCTGCTGCATTGTCTTCAAATAGGAGTATTTGGATGATCTTGGATTCGGCAGTCGGCATGATAGGCGTCAATTTTATCTTTTGATCTTAAGTGAAATCTAACTCTAAGCCAAGCTTTGAGCATCGGCTTTATTGAGTGCGACGTAAAAGGTGCTGCCGTGGCCATAGTTGGATTCAAACCAGATGAGTCCGCCGTGTTGTTGGGCGATTTTTTTGCAGACAGCGAGTCCAATGCCTGAGCCGTCGAATTCGTCGTGAGTATTGAGGCGACGAAAGAGATTGAAGAGCATTTCGTGGTGGTCTGGATGGATGCCTATGCCTTGATCTTCGATACTAATGATCCATTTTTGCGGCGCCTGTACGTGCTCCCCATCGTTGAAAGTGATGCGCACTTGAGGCGTTTTTTGAGGACGGTTGAACTTTATCGCGTTGGCGATCAGATTTTGAAAAAGACGTGTAAGACGCACACTGTCGCCTATGACTATCGGGGCGTGATCGATGGCTACAGTGACTTCGGCATGGGTGTCGCGTATATTAGTTCTGAGGTTGTCGATGGCATTGGCCATGATGTCATCTAAGGCGAGGGGTTCGAAGTCCTTATCCGATTTTTCTAGGCGTGCGTAGCTGAGTAGGTCTTCGATGAGGGTGCGCATGCGGTCGGCGCCGTCGCATGCGTATTTGATGTAGCGTCGTGCACGATCGTCCAGCGCTGCGGGTGAACGCTCTTGGAGTAGGCGCAGGTAGCTGGTGATCATGCGCAGAGGCTCTCGCATGTCGTGTGAAGCGATGGAAGCGAAGTTCGCGAGTTCTACATTCGCACCGCGCGCTTCAGCCAGTGCGGATTGGAATCGTTTTTCGACTTCGACTGCGCTTTCTGGCAGGGGCTGTAGTAGACCGCATAAGTAAGTATTGGGCTCCCCGGGTAGCTGACAGGCGCGGGCGGAGAGTTTGAAGCCCGCGTTACGGCCTTTGAGTGGTTTTTCTAGTAGTAAATTGAGTTCTACAGGCTGATTACTCGTGCGTGCACGGTCCAATGCGTCAAGGAAGCTACCATGCTGCGATTCTTCGATCTGCATTAGGAATTCTGTTAAGTCTCGCAGCGAATCCGTGGGGTGTATGCCGAGCAGTGCTTTGCTGTGGGCATCGCACTCGATTCGATCCTCGCTATCGATCTGCCAATAGCCCACTCCACTGACGTCGAGCGCGTTTTGAAGCGCAATCAATTGATTATGGATCTTGGGCAGACTGTGGGTTTCCATCAAAATTTTGGGTGTTGAGGGTGCTTATTATGCTGCGGATGTGGTTGGCGGCAACTTCTTATGAGCTGCGACTGACGCTGTGAGCTGAGATAAATGGCCTATTTGGGGGTTAAAAGCCGCTATTTTACAGCATTGCCTGTCCTTGAGTTAGCTTTTCTAACTCAGCTAATTAGCCCTATTGATTAGAATGTCTAAATCAAAGAAAAAACTTGATTAGTTCAACTAATTTGGGAAACTGCTCTCAACTTTGGTTAGTATAGAGGGTAGTAGTTGGCTCGAGCGTTTGGTAGGCGCTCGAGCCTTTACGTATCTGGAGGTCTTGATTGAAGTATGATTCATACTTGCTAGCAGTGGGCGAGATACCTTTAGTGATCCTTTGAATGCCTCACTTTTAATGTATTAACTGCGGGTAATTCACTCTTACTTTTCATGTCGAAACCAGCATCTAAAGCGACTTCTCAGTTTGAACCAGCTACACGCCTCGCACTCTTGCGTTCGCTGTGGCGCAGTCGTCTTGGCGACTTGCGGGAGCAGAGTTTGATTCGTCAGGGCAAGGGCTGGTTCCACATTTCAGGCATGGGGCATGAGGCTTTGGCGGCGCTTGCGCTGGAGCTGGAGCCAGAGGATTATGCATTTCCTTATTATCGGGATCGCGCCTTTTGTTTGCAGCGTGGCTTGACGGATCGTGACATGGCATTGGCGTTCTATGCCAAACGAGAGTCTTCCAGTGGCGGGCGTCAGCTGACGGGGCACTTTAGTGACCGTAAACTGAATATTTGGAGTCATCCATCCCCTGTTGGGGCGCATTTACTACCCGCCTGCGGTGCGGCTTGGGGGATGCAGTTAGATGGCAAGGATGGCGTCGTCTATGCCTCTTTGGGAGAGGCGTCGGCGCGGCAGGGAGATTTCTTTGAGGCGGTTTGTTTTGCGAAAGAGCGCAAATTGCCCATGGTCTTTGTGGTGGAAGACAATCGCATCGCGATTAGCACTTCGACCGCGGAAACCAATCCCATTGCGCTGGGAGTTTTAAATGCTGAGGAGTGGCAGCGAGTCGATGGCAGTGATGTAGAAGCTGTTGCGGCTGCTGGAAAGGTGGCGGTGGCGCATGCACGTGCGGGCCAGGGGCCTGCCTTTATTTGGTGTGATGTCGAGCGTTTTTCAAATCACTCAAGTGCGGATGATCAGCGGATGTATCGTGCTGCAGATGAGCTTGAAGCGATGCACGCTCGTGACCCGATTGCAATCTTTCAGCAAGCCATGATCAAGGATGGTCTCTTAACAGAGGCCAGTGCGAAAGCTCTGGAAGAGGAGATCCGTGAGGAGATGCGAGCTGCTTATAAAGCCGCCGGCGCGGACGTGGATCCCTTGGCTGAAGAGTGTGACTTGCACTTGCATGGGGCGCTTTCGACTCCGGATGCGATGCCCAAACTCGAGCTGGGCGAGTCGTGCCGGATTTTGGATGCGGTGAATCAGACTTTCCACAGTGCGATGGACACGATGCCTGAGGTGGTCTTCTTTGGCGAAGACATTGCCGATCCTAAGGGCGGGGTCTTTAATTTGACGAAGGGTCTTTCCAAGAAGGATCCATTGCGGGCAGTGAATTCTCCGCTAGCCGAGTCTACGATTATGGGAGTCTCGGTGGGGCTGGCATCCTATGGCAAGCGGCCCTGTTTTGAGATTCAGTTTGTTGATTTTATTTACCCCGGTTGGAATCAATTGGTCTCCAATATGGCGACACTTCGCTGGCGTAGCTTTGGACAATGGAAGTGCCCGCTTGTGATTTATGCGCCTTGTGGTGGCTATCTGCCTGGCGGAGCTTTATGGCATAGCCAATCTGGAGAGGGCTCCTTTGCTCGGGTGCCTGGTATTCGAGTGGTGGTGCCTTCTACACCGGCCGATGCGGCAGGGCTCTTTTGGACTGCTTTGCATGGCGAGGACCCGACGATCATATTACTGCCCAAGCATTTAATGTGGGCGGAGCAACGCGTTCAGCAGGTGGCAGCTGTGCCATTGGGCGTGGCACGCACTGTGCGTGAAGGCTTGCTGGTGACTTTAGTGACTTGGGGCAATTGCGTCGAATTGGTTGACGAGGCGCTGGAGACCATGGAGGGGGATGTGGATGTCGAGGTGATCGACTTACGCTCGATTCAGCCTTGGGATCGTGAGGCGATTGCAGACTCGGTGCAAAAGACTGGGCGCCTGATGATCGTGCAGGAGGACAATATGAGTGGCAGCGTTGGGCAGATGATTGTCGCGGAAATGTGTAGTGATGAGGACGTGTTACGTAGTTTAAAAAGTCCGCCTGTCATTGTTTCGAAGGCCGATGTGCATGTCGGTTTTAATCCTATTTACGAGTATGCGGCCTTGCCGGATCGCGAACGAGTGGCGGCGGCACTTGAGCGCTTACTTGCATCCACACTTCAAACCACTCTCGAACAAGCGCGTGCACCCGCTCCTATGCGTGCTTCTGTGACAGACTCCTCAGATATGATTGCTTCAGAAGAATCGGCTCCGTTTAGCTCTAGTAAAATGATCACTGTGCCGATTTTGGGCGAAGGTATTCGCGTGGCACGAGTGGTATCTATCCTCAAGCAAAGTGGGGATGCTGTGCAAGCGGATGACGCACTTTGTGAAGTTGAAACAGATAAGGCAGTCTTCCCTATTGAAAGTGATGAAGATGGAGTGCTGGGTGATTGGTTGATCTCGGAGGGAGATGAGGTTGAAGTGGGTCAGGATTTAGTTCCGCTCCAGATGCAGGGGGGTGAGCCTGATTCTGTTGCAGTGTCGAGGCCTGCAGTCGCAGCAGAAGCGTCCGAGTCTGAGGCGCAGCCTGAGGCAGGGCTCAAGCGTCAGCAGGGGGGACTATCACCTGAAGCGGTGAAGCAGTTACAGGGCATTGTGCCAGCAACTATTGAAGTGACTTGTCGCTGGGAGAATGTTCGAGACGCCCGTTTGCGTAGTAAGAAGACGCCGGGAGGCACACTTTCGACGGCGACCATGTCTGCCTGGGCGGTCTTACAAGCTATGAAGAAGCACGAGCGCTTTGCCTCGGTTGTGCGTGGCCATGAATTGGTGTATGATCCAGATCGTTTCGATCTTGGAGTAGCTGTTGCGCTACCAGGTGATGTCTTGGAGACTGCAGTCGTCAAACATGCGAATGCACTCGAATGGGATGCTTTTTCGGATGTATTCAATGAGGCACTACGCCGGACGCGTCATGGTGAGGTTGAGTCTAAGAATCGGGTGCCTTTGAGCATCTCTAGTATGGGCGCTTATAATGTGCGCTCGGCCATCCCTATTGTCGTGCCACCTTCATTGGCGACACTCTTCATCGGAGCTCCGTATGTGCTTCCTGATCCCAAATCTAAAACGAGCGAGACCATGGAAGTGGTTTCCCTAGTGCTGACTTTTGACCATCGCTGGATCAATGGAGTGGGGGCTGCTTCCTTCCTTTCCGATGTGCGCAAGGGAATTGAGCGCTTTGATTTAGTCTAGTGGCTTCGACGACTCACCGTTGTAAGCATTGCGCGACGCCCTACACTATTGAGCGCTCGGGTGTGGATGGCTTTTGCTGTGCCGGCTGTCAGCAGGTATATCAGTTAATCCAGCAGGAGGGCTTAGGGGATTATTATCGCTTGCAGGACCGTGTGGCGCAGCCGCTTAAAGACCGTGAACTAACTGAGGTCGATGCTTTGGCGCTGCGGCGTGCGCAGGTCGAGGTCGAGGCTGGCAGTGAGTCGGGTCGAGCTGTCTTCGAGGTCGAAGGTATGTCCTGTATGGGCTGTGCTTGGTTGGTGGAGCGTCTCGCGAATAGCCAGAATGGCTGTGTGCAAGCCACCGCGAGTTTGTCGCAGCACTCTTTGACGCTGGAATGGCGGCGTTCTGAATTCGATCTTTCGGTGTTGGGTTCTGAGTTGTTTAAATTCGGCTATCGCATGCGCTCGACACCGTCGGCACCGGGCTCGGGGCCGCGTATCTCACCGCTGGCCTTGCGCTGTCTCTTGACGCTCGTTTTTACAGGAAATGTCGCTCTATTGGCGGCCTACGAGCAGTTCGCTGCTGCAAATCTGGGGGAGGGCGAGGCTCTGCTAAGCCTGTTGGGCTTGATTTGCTTGTGTTTCACGCTGCTGCTGGGGGCGGCACCTTTTTTTCTTTCAAGCTATCGCGCGATTCAGATTCGTCGTTGGCACAGTGATTGGATTCCAATGACGATGATTGTGACGACGGCTGGGATTGTGGCATTTCACTGCGCGTTCTCCGGCTGGCCGTTGAATGTGGGCTGCCTCATTCTCGCGACTTTGGTGTGCGTGTTGATTGCCGCACGCTGGTTGGGCGCATTGATTTCGAAGCGATCGTGATGAGTGTGCATCTTACTCATTGCGACGGCAGTGCTGACTAGTACCTTATTGTTATGATCGAAGGTATTTCTGCGGGTTTCATTTTTTCGCTCACACTCTTTCCGGGCACGGTGTGGCTGGCCAAGGTGGGCGTGCAGGGGACTCGAGCGCAGGTGCTGGCCGTGGGGCTGGGCTTTTGGCTTTCGCACTTTTTTTGGCTGATGGTGGCAGTGCCAGGTTTAATGATGATGTCGGCGCATTTGCCCTTCATTCATTTCGGTATGCATTTGTTTGCCGCATTTGTGCTGACTTATATGGCCTTCAAATTTTTGCGTTCCAAGCGTGTTGAGCGAGTCGACGATGCTCCGGCTTTGCCGAAGCCGTGGTTGATGTTAAATCGTGCGTTCACTCAATCGCTTGCGATGCCGATGCGCTTACCTGCAGCCATGGCTATTTTGCTGGCGACGGGGGCCTATCTCAATGCACCCGCCGAGTGGGCGAGTGTGCCAAGCGTACTGTTGGGCGCTTTCATCGGGGTGACTTGGTGGTGGGGGCAATTTACCTTGCTGGCGCTTTGGTTTGCCAAGCGGGTGCCTTACCCGATCACGATCAAGTCCTTAAATAAAATCCGCCCCTTTTGCAGTGTGCTTTGCCTATGCCTCGCGGGTATTGTTTTATTCCTAGGAGTCTCTAATTGATGAAATTGATTATAACGGCAGCGGGGCGTCTAAGTAAACGCAGAGTGCTCTAGACTTCGCTGAGAGCGGCCTCTTCTTTATTGGCTGCTTGTTCGGCGAGCATTTGACGACGGCGTGCGCGCACGTCGAACATGTCGGACTGCTTGTCGGCATGGTAAGAGGAGCGGATCATGGGGCCTGATTCACAGGCGCCAAAGCCGACTTCCAAGGCAAACTCCTTCCAGCGCGCAAATTCCTCGGGCGTGACCCAGCGGTCGATATTGGCGTGTTTCTTGGAAGGCTGTAGATATTGTCCGATGGTGAGCACGTCGACGCCGACTTTGGCCATGTCGGTCAGTACTTGTTTGATTTCGTCTTCTTTCTCACCGATGCCCAGCATGATGCCGGACTTGGTGATGAAGCCGCGCGATTTCGCGTGTTCCAATACCCACAGCGAGCGATCGTAGCGAGCAGTCTTGCGAATGGGGCGTTGCAGGCGTTCCACAGTCTCAAGGTTGTGGTTGAAAATGTCGGGGCAAGCGTCGAGCACTACGTCCAGGTATTCCTGTTGGCCGCGGAAATCGGCGGTCAGCACTTCGACGGCGCATTCAGGTGAGCGGTGGTGCACGGCACGAATGGTGGCGGCCCAAACGGAGGCGCCGCCGTCTTTCAGGTCGTCGCGGGCGACGGAGGTGATGACGGCGTGGCGAAGGTTCATGCGCGCAATCGACTCGGCCACGCGAGCGGGTTCGCCCAGGTCGAGCTCGGTGGGACGGCCGGTTTGAATCGCGCAGAAGCGACATGAGCGGGTGCAAATATTACCGAGAATCATCACGGTAGCGGTGCCTCGTGACCAACATTCCCCCATGTTCGGGCATTGGGCACTCTTACAGACTGTGTGCAGGTCATTGGTATCAACGATCTCGCGCACTTCTTTATATTCGCGGCTGGTAGGGAGCTTGGCTCGCAGCCATTCTGGCTTTCGGTTATCCATCTTGTCGCGCAGTGTTCCCAAAAACTGTTTCAAATTCAACTGCTAATCGCGTTTTTACCTCTTCTATGTCTACCTTCTTATCGAGTTCATTAGTTAGAGAGGTTACCGTGCCGTCGGTAATGCCGCAGGGCACGATGCCGCTGAAGTGGTTCATGTCGGGGTTTACATTGAGTGCGAAGCCATGATAACTGATCCAGGAGCGCACTGCTACACCGATGGCGCAGATCTTGCGTTGGTTGTCGATCCAGATGCCTGTTTTGCCCTCGCGGCGAGCGCTTTGGAGGCCGTAAGTGGCCAACGTTCGGATGACGACTTCTTCTAGATCCCTTAGGTAGGCGTGAAGGTCGCGCCGGTGGCGTAGGGAGAGGATCGGGTAGCCGACGAGCTGTCCCGGCCCGTGATAGGTGATATCGCCCCCACGGTTGGATTGAACCACGTCGATGCCTAAGCGGGTGCATTCTGCTTGGGCCCAGATCAGGTGCTGTGCGGCATCTTTACGCATGCCCATGGTGTAAACGGGCGAGTGCTCGGTGAGGATGAGTGCGTCGCGGCATTGGCCCATGCGCCTGAGGTCGACGCGTTCTTTTTGGCGGGCAAAGGCGTCTTCATAATCCGTCCGGCCCCAATCAATCACTTCTAAGGGAGCCGTCATGCCATCCAGAATCTTGAATAATGCCTGCCGCATCTGATTATAGGTGTGGGCCGGTTCGGCTTGTAGCTGCTCGGCGGTCATCAGGTAAGGGCCTGTTTGCGCGAGTTCGTCGCTGCAATTCTCAATGAGCGCAGCTAAGCTCTCGCTGGTGGTTTCGAGGTGGCATTGCCAGGCTAATACGCGCTCATTGTAGAGGAAGGCTTGATTGGGGCAGGCAGCGCTGGAGGCGATGCGGGTGGCGCCAGCGGGCAGTTCGAAGCGATCGCCGTGCCAGTGAAGCACTCGCAGCTCCTCGGGCAGCTCAAGCCATGCGGGAGCTTTTTCTTCGGATTGGATGGGGTACCAGCCGATTTCTGCTTGTGGGCCGGCAGTGACAGCCGCTCCGAGCGCATCGGCGATCAGCTGAGCCCCTAGGCAAATGCCGACTAGGTATTTACCTGCAGCGATGGCTGAAACTATCAGTTCCTTTTCGGCGATAAGCCATGGATGTGCTTCAACTTCGTAAATATTCATCGGCCCGCCCATGACCAACAAGAGATCAAAGCGATCGAGCGCGGGCAGTGTGCCCTGTTCAAATACGAGGTGGCAGTGGAGACTGTGTCCGCGCGAATGGGCCCAGTCTGCAATGGCGGCAGGTCCTTCGAATGGCACATGTTGGAGGCATAAAATACGCATGATTGGTCGGATGCATAGACGGTTGTCTTTATCGGCTGAGAGTCTAGATTAAATACATATGAAATTATCTCGAACGCTTTGGACATTTATGGCGCTGGCACTCCTAGGAGGGTTGATTGGTTACTATTTGTCGAGCATGCGACCCCTTGCTTTCTCAACAGTTTCAGAGCCAGAGGCTGTAAAGTCGGTTGAGAATGGCTCGTCGGAAGATGCTCGCGAGTTTCTAGCGCAGCCATGGAACGAGGCCCCTCAACTGGCAGCTGTAGATTACCCGAGCGCCGCAATTCAGGGCGAGTTGCTACTTCGCTTTGGTTCACGAGAAGATTATTTCACCTATTTGCAGGCCTTGGCGGCGGCTGGCATTGCTCCACTGGGGCAAATTGACAGCTTGCTGACCGTGCGTATTCCAGAGCCAGCACTGGCGGTTGCCAAGCCGGGTGATTTTGGTGCGGAGGCCGATTATTCATATCAGGTCGAGAGTCCACTGCCGCCTGTGCAAATAGACCCCGAGGCACTTGCACGTTTGACCGCATTTGCAACTTCAGCGCGTATGATTACGGGCGGGCCGCTAGCAGGTTCGGGGCAGGGGGTCTTGGTGGCGGTGCTCGATTCGGGTATTCAAGCGCATCCACAATTTGATGAAGTTTCGATGCAGCAGCTAGACTTAGTCGGTGGGGGCGTGGGCGGGGACGGTGCCGCGCACGGCACTGCGGTGGCTTCGATTATTGCCGGGTACGAAGGTATTGCGCCTGATACCGAGCTCTTTGTAGTGCGGGTGCTGGACGATCAGGGGCTGGGCAATAGTTATCATGTGGCTCAGGGCATTGTGGAGGCGGTCGATCGCGGGGCACAGGTGATCAATTTGAGCCTCGGTGTTTATCAAGATTCCACCGTCTTGCGTGCCGCGGTTCAATATGCGCATGCGAGCGGGGTGCTGATGGTGGCTGCGGCGGGCAACGATGGCTATGGGCGCATGCCTTATCCGGCTGCGTATTCCGAAGTGCTGTCAGTGACCGCTGTAGATGCTCAGGGGCAATACGCCTTGTTTCCTAATCAGTCCGATGCGATTGATTTTGCTGCGCCCGGGGTGGGTGTGTTGACGGCACAGGAGGACGAAGGGACGATGCTCTTTTCCGGCACATCGGCGGCGGCTCCATTTGTGACGGGCACTTTAGCTTCCTTACTTTCCGGGGAGGCTGCCCTGCCTGCCCAGCAGGCGGTGGAACTACTGCAAAGCTATTTAAATGATCAAGGCGCACCTGGCGTGGATCCAGTCTATGGTGCAGGTGTACTCGATTGGGATCGATTGCGTGAGCGCACGACTGCCGGCATCGTTGATGCTGCCTTGGCGGATATTTATCTCGATCCTCGTGCTTTGCCGGGCACCAATATGCCGATTGAGGTGACGGTGCAAAACCGTGGCACGGCTTGGATGAATGGTGCCGAGCTAGAAGTCTTTATCGGGGAGGCGGAGCCTGTAAGCTATATACTGAATGCACTGGGGCCGGGGCAGACGACGACGCGTAAAGTCTTTACCTTGATTCCTGCCAAGGGCAGCGACGAACTTTTAAGCTTGGCGGCGAGAGTATTGCCAGCGAGCCCTAATGCAGATGTTCGCCCCAAGAATAACTTAAAGGTCGTCCGTTTTCGGCCACTTCAGTAAGTGCAGCTCATTTCGCGCAGAGCGGTGCGGTGGATTGATTTTGTCAAAAATATGTGTGAGCCGCTTTGGGCCCCTTTTTAACTGGATTTGACTGCACTCTGCGTGTACCGCTATCTGGTTTAAGTAAATTTGCATATGAATGATTCCGAACAAGCGCCGCTAATCTCTGATGAGGGAGAGGTCGGCTTCGTTGAGTATCAGGATTTTGTCTCCAAAGAGCCGTTTAATTTCGAATCTGGGGGCAGCATCCCTGAGCTGACGCTGCGCTATGAAACTTATGGCCATCTGAACGCAGCCAAGGATAATGCAATCTTGATCTGTCACGCCCTGAGTGGTGACCACCACTGCGCGGGCGTGCATGGCATCGATGAGCGCAAGCAGGGGTGGTGGAACTTTATGGTAGGCCCGGGCAAGCCGATTGATACGACGCGTTACTTTGTGATTTGCTCCAACGTGCTGGGGGGCTGTCAAGGCTCCACCGGGCCAGGTTCGATCAATCCGGAAACCGGCAAACCCTACAATCTTGATTTTCCGAAATTGACCGTGCGCGACATGGTGCGCGCGCAGTCCTTGCTGATTGATTCCTTTGGAATCGACCGTCTGCACGCCGTGATCGGCGGCAGCATGGGAGGCATGCAAACCTTGCAATGGGCGATTGATTTTCCGGATCGGCTCGGGCGCTATATCGCGTTGGCCAGTGGGGCGCGTCATACTGCACAAGCAATTGCCTTTAACGATACGGGGCGCCAAGCCATTATCTCCGATCCCGAGTGGAAGGAGGGCAACTACGAGCCAGACCAAGGACCCGCGCAAGGGCTGGCCGTGGCGCGGATGATGGCGCACATTACTTATCTCTCTGATGTGGGCATGGAGAGTAAGTTTGGGCGTAAGCGTCGTTCGGGCGATCAGTCGCGGGAGCATTTCGAAGTCGAATTCGAGGTCGAAAGCTATCTGCGCTATCAGGGTGCCAGCTTTGTGACGCGTTTCGATGCGAACACATATTTGTACCTGACTAAAGCGCTCGACCGCTTTGATTTGCACAGTCCTGAATCACTCGACGCCACGCTCAGTTCCGTCACAGCGCCTGGTTTGGTGGTTGGTTTTACTTCCGACTGGCTCTATCCGCCGCAGGGCAATCGCGAAGTGGTGGAGGCCCTCTTGCGTCTGGGCAAGGACGCCACCTACGCCGAGCTGGCGATGGATTTTGGGCATGATTCCTTTCTCTTACGTGCGCCTCAACTCTACGAATTGATGCACCGATTCCTTAGCCGTTAATCAGTTATGAAGCCTATTGATAAAAAGCGCCAAGCTGACTTTCAGATCATTGCCCACTGGGTGAATGAGGGAGACCGCGTGCTCGACCTCGGATGCGGGCGCGGGGTCTTGTTGGAATATTTGAAGCAGAAGAAGTCGATCTATGGAGTCGGGGTGGATATCGATCTGGATAAAATTCTCAGCTGCGTAAAGCGCGGAGTGCCTGCCTACCAAGGCGATATTCGCTCGATGCTAGCGACCTTTCCGGACGATGCCTTTGACCGCGTGATTTTTAGTCGTACCGTGGAGCAGTTGGATGATGCCGATGCTGTGCTGGCCGAGGGCCTGCGCGTCGGGCGTCGAGTTGCTGTGGGCTTTGTGAATAAGGCCTTTTGGTTGAACCGTCTGAATGTGCTGTTTAAAGGGCGGCGCACTGTGAACGAAGTGTATCCGAAGCCGTGGTATGAGTCCATGCCGACGAATCCGTTTTCTGTGGCAGAGTTTGAAGATTATTGCGATGCCCGCAGAATTGTGATTGAAGATAAAGTCTATCTATCGGGAGATTGGCGCAGTGAATGCTCCAAATTTCCCAATTTGATGGCAGGTTATGCGATTTATGATTTAGCATCCATTGACTGATGGCGAAGCTCGATAAAATTACGCTTTTAGAACAGTCGATCGAGCGCTTCTATGAGCGCTACTCGGCGAAGCGTATTGCTGTGGCGACACTGTTGGTCGGCGTGTTGAGTTTAGTGATGGCGCTGGTGGTCTATTGGGGCTTTGAGAGTGGTATCTTGGCTGCATTGGGTGGTTTGTTTTTTGGTTTTATCGGCATTAATATCGCGTTTTTGTGCATTGTGCCACCCGCCAAGGCATTGACAGATTCAAAGCGTCTAATTAGCCAAGCCATCCGTGAACCCGCTCGTATCAAGTCCTACGATATGCAAAAAGTGCTACTGTTGGATTCCAAGGGGAAGGAGCATGCTTTAAAAGCCCGTGACCTCGCTGTCTGGACCTCATTGGTGGTGCCTTATTTAATTGAATCGCAGGCGCGTGGTGGACAGCCACTGCGTAAGAAACCGCAACGTAAACTGACCGCCTCTGAACGAAAATACATCGAGCAACGCCGCAAAGAAGTGCTCGAAATGGAAGAGAAAATTGAGAAAGAGCGTAAGAGCTTGGAGCATGATCGGCGCGAACTAGAGATGCGGAGTGTAGATCTTAAACAGGCCGAGGAGCTTGTGATCGAGCGTTTGACCGGCGTGGAGCAAGCTGAGGCAGAGTTAGAGCAACTGAAGATTGTGGCCGCTGAGCGTGCCAATGAAAGTGCCAGCGCCTATGATGCCAAAGTCGCCGCAGCTAAGGCGGAGGAGTTGCGTGTTAAGGAGAGCGAGCTGAGCGCGCTGAAGCGGCAACTGGCCGAAGACCGTCGCAATTTTGAAAGTCAAAAAGCTGAAATGACAAAGCTTCAGGCCGCGGCAACTCGCTCGCCCTTTGGCACGGCGCATGAGCCAGTTGGTGCGCAGAGTGTGGAAGCGCGCGAAGCCGCGCTGGAAGCTCGCATGAAAAAATTGGAAGAAGAAGCGCAAGCATTGGAATCGAGAGCAAACTATTTGACCGATAGTGAAAACTCATTGATCGAGCGTCTCGATGCCTTGACGGAGCGTGAGGCAAATATCGAGCAGAGCGAGGTCGATGCGGGCCTGCGCAAGGATTAGAGCACTCAGTGGGGCTTTGACAGCTGTGTGTAGCTATACACGTTCGCCTTGTTTAGTTTTATCGATCACGGGGTCCACGTAGATAGAGACGTCTGCCTGGGTGTCGCCCAAATGTTCCTTGGCACGCTTGAGTGCTTTCGCCGTGGACATGGTCGGGTTGTTGGGTTCGTCGGTAAAGATGTTACGTGCCTCAATCTGCTCGTAGAGCCCCGACTGCTTAAGCACTCGCATCATACCAGCTTTCACTTCGCTTAGGATCAGGTAGCGCCCTTTTTCCTCCATATAAAGTAGCAGTTCCTCTAGGGCCATCACGCCGGTGGCGTCCAAGTTGTGAGCGTTGCGCATCTTGAGCACCACGATCTTGAGGTTGGGCTCTTCGCAGATGCGGCGCATCTGATCGCGAAATAGATCGGCAGCGCCGAAGAAGAGTTCCCCTTCCACGTGCACGATCGATACTTGTGGCACGGAGCGCTTACCCTCTTGGTGCATTTCAGCTAATTGCCCCTCTTCGTTAAAGGTGTATTCCACCATCTCCGGGCGGGCGACTTTCTTGAGAAAGAGCACGATGGAAGTGCCGACACCCACATAAATCGCGGTGTCGAGCGGCATGAAAAGGCCGCTGCCAAATGTCGTCGCAAAGACCGCAGCGTCCGACTTGGTGGTGCGGGTGACGATGCGAATCGCATGCTTATTGATGAGTGATATGCCGATCGCGATGACGAGCACCGCTAAGGTGCACTGTGGGATATATTCGGTAAAGGGGCCGAGTGCAAAAGCACCGATGAATACGATCACACCGCTGATATAACTGGCTAATACGGTGCGCCCGCCACTGGTGGCGCTGAGGGTGGAGCGGGTCAGCGAGCCCGATGCGGGCATACCTGAAAAAAAAGCGCAGGCAATATTAGCCATGCCGATGGAGAACATCGCTTGGTTGGCATCGAGTCGGGCCCCCGTCTTGGCCGCCAGTGATTTGCCGATCGAGATGCCCTCGAGTATGCACAATAGCGCAATTGCCAGCGCGGGGCTGGCTAATGTATGAATACTGCTCAGCGAAAAATCGGGTGCTTGGAATGACCAGTTGGCCGCATTGATACCTGGAAGAAATTGAATGTCACTGGAGCGGTCCAGGTATTTGATGTGTAGCTTTTCGACTACGAACTCGGTGAGTGCCGAAATTGCGAGCAGACTAATCGCCACATTGGGTAGTGATTTAAACTTTTTGTTGAGAGCGAAAAAGAGTGCCGCAGTGACTAGGCTCACGCCCACTGTCGCCCAATGCACGGTATCGATCGATTGATACATCAGCATGACCGACTCGTAAAAAGTGGCTCCTTTACCCGGCATTTCCAGCCCCAGAGCTTTCGGGATCTGGTTGGTGATAATGAGTAAGGCGGCCGCCGTAATATAGCCTGTGATCACCGAGCGCGAGATGTATTGCACCAGGTTGGCCACCTTGAAGTAGGCTCCCAGTGCAATGAAAAAGCCCACCATGAATATGAGCAGCGGCACCATGCCCAGCTTCTCGGCGCCTACAATGCCCAAGCTAGCAAAGGCGCTCAGTAGCATGACCGAAGTCGCATTGGTCGGCCCGAGCGTGATCAAATGGCTCTTGGCAAAAATTGGGGCGACCATCGCGGCGATGGCGGATCCGTAGATGCCGTACTGAATCGGCAGGCCTGCGATTAAGGCATAGGCCATGCCCTGGGGGAATGCGAGCAGGGCAACGTTGAGCCCTGCTCGCAGATCGCCAGCGAAGTAGCTGGTTTGATAACCTTGCAGTGACCGTCGTAGCGGCCAGAAGTTGAGCGTGTTGTAGTCTCTCGCGGCGCTCAGACCGGATTGTATATGTCTAAGCAGAGCAGGCACGACTTACAGCTTCAAGGAGTCGCCTGCTTAGTTTGCAGGGTAGAGTGTGGCCATGACCTCGTCATGGAGCGGAGCCTTGGCGGCGATAATGCAGCGCTCGTCGAAGGCGTCGCCGCCCTTCCAGCCAGTCACTTTAAAGCCCGCACCCTCGAGGCAGGGGAGGATGGCGGCACAGTCCCAGATTTCCATCATCGGGTCACACATAATATCGATGAAGCCTGAGCATAGCAGGATATAGCCACCCGCATCGCCCCATGAGCGGTAGAGAGCAGTCTTGGGAGGGAGTGCGCTCCAGTCGGCCTTGTTTTGCCACAGAGTCGTGCGGATCGGGTCGGTGGTGCAGAGTGTGGCTTGGCTCAGCGAGCAAGCCTCGCGGCCAGAGACCGGTTTGCCATTCAAAGTGGTGGTCTCACAATCGCCGATCACCATTTGCTTGAGCACAGGTTGGTTGATGGCACCGATGACAGGACGGCCCTTATACATGAGAGCGATCAGTGTCGCAAAGAGCGGCACGCCAGAGATAAAGGACTTGGTGCCATCGACCGGGTCCAGCACCCATACGAAGTCGGCGTCGTCGCGTTCGCGGCCGTATTCTTCGCCGATAATGCCGTGCTCAGGATAGCGCTCGGCCAAAATCTCGCGGATGCGTTTTTCTGCATTACGGTCAGCCAGCGTCACCGGAGTGGCGTCGGACTTGCGCTCGATTTCTACGTCTGGGCCGTAGTGAGGAAGGATCTCCTTGGCTGCCTCATCGCATAGGTAAGCGATAAACTCGATAAATTCGTCTTTTTGTGCGCGTGTAAGTTCGGACATTTTTGTGCTTTTGTATGGTGGCGCTGCGAGAGTCCCCTCGTTTCGCCCTAGTTTTTAAAAGAATTAAGGTGTAAACGCTGAAGCCTCCTGAAGTCCGAGGCAACAGCAGATTCGCGCGAGATGAAATTCGTGTCTTATATTGGGCGGGACGCCCAATCTCCCTGAGTGGCGTATTTGGAGCCAAGGCGTCCCGCCTTGTTGCGTCGTGCTCGTTACCGGGCGGAGTGACTTTGGGCGGGACGCCCAATCTCCATAGGTGCCGCATCTGGAGCCAAGGCGTCCCGCCTTGCTGCGTCGTGCTCGTTACCGGGCGGAGTTACCTTGGGCGGGACGCCCAATCTCCATGGGTGGCGTATTTGGAGCCAAGGCGTCCCGCCTTGATGCGTCGTGCTTGTTACCGAGCGGAGTTGCTTTGGGCGGGACGCCCAATCTCCATGGTTGACGCATTTGGAGCCAAGGCGTCCCGCCTTGATGCGTCGTGCTTGTTACCGAGCGGAGTTGCTTTGGGCGGGACGCCCAATCTCCATGAGTGGCGTATTTGGAGCCAAGGCGTCCCGCCTTGCTACGTCGTGCTCGTTACCGAGCGGAGTTACCTTGGGCGGGACGCCCAATCTCCATAGGTGGCGCATTTGGAGCCAAGGCGTCCCGCCTTGCTACGTCGTGCTGAGTGGAATCTGGATTCGACTTATATGTATTTTTTTGTTATGTGAGTGTTATGCAGGATTTTTTTAATCCTTACAGTGCGATTCGGATACACGGCTCAACCTTGCCACATTGGCAGCAGGGTTCTGCTTACGTTTTTACGACTTGGCGTTTGGCGGATTCTTTACCTCTTGATTTGTTGAGAGAGTGGAAAGCGGAACGGGAGGTTTGGATGGCGCAACACCCTTCGCCTTGGTCGCAAGGGGTTTGGGATCAGTATAACGAACTTTTTCCAGAGCGTATGGAGTCTTGGTTGGATCGTGGGATGGGCAGTTGCCTGTTACGGCAGGCCGCGCTTCGGCGTATTGTTTGCCTAGCTTTGCGCTTTTTTGATGGAGATCGTTACACGGTTGCTGGCTTTGTGGTGATGCCAAATCATGTGCATATTGTATTTCAGCCAATGCAGGGCTACTTGATTGAGGAAATTCTGCATTCATGGAAAAGCTATACCTCAAAAGAGCTGAATAAGTTAACCGGGGCACGAGGGGAGCTCTGGCAGCGCGGTTATTGGGATCGTTTAATTCGTAGCCGAGCGCACTTTGAGCATTGCTTGCGCTATATGCGTGAGAATCCGTCTGTAGCTCGCTTACCGGCAGGGGATTACACGATATTCGAGCGATGAGTGTCGAGCGGAGTTGCTTTGGGCGGGACGCCCAATCTCCATGGTTGGCGCATTTGGAGTCAAGGCGTCCCGCCTTGTTGCGTCGTGCTTGTTACCGAGCGGAGTGACTTTGGGCGGGACGCCCAATCTCCATAGGTAGCGCATTTGGAGCCAAGGCGTCCCGCCTTGTAGCGTCGTGCTTGTTACCGAGCGGAGTGACTTTGGGCGGGACGCCCAATCTCCATAGGTAGCGCATATGGAGTCAAGGCGTCCCGCCTTGTTGCGTCGTGCTCGTTGCCGGGCGGAGTGACTTCGGGCGGGACGCCCAATCTCCATGGCTGGCGTATTTGGAGCCAAGGCGTCCCGCCTTGTTGCGTCGTGCTCGTTGCCGAGCGGAGTGACTTTGGGCGGGACGCCCAATCTCCATGGTTGGCGCATTTGGAGTCAAGGCGTCCCGCCTTGTTGCGTCGTGCTCGTTGCCGGGCGGAGTTGCTTTGGGCGGGACGCCCAATCTCCATGGTTGGCGCATTTGGAGTCAAGGCGTCCCGCCTTGTTGCGTCGTGCTCGTTGCCGGGCGGAGTGACTTTGGGCGGGACGCCCAATCCCCATAGCTGACGTATTTAGAACCAAGGCGTATATGCATTTGTGTTTTGAATAAAGCTTTGCATAGCTCTAGGCATGGAAAAAAGACGTTTAGGACGTAGCGGCATGGTCGTTTCTGAAATTTGCCTTGGCACGATGACTTTCGGTTCGCAGCTGGATGAGCGCGAATCGTTTGCGATTATGGATGAGGCCTACGAGGCGGGCATCGATTTCTTCGATACGGCGGAAATTTATCCGGTGCCGCCCAAGGCGGAGTGGGTGAATCGCACCGAGGAAATTGTGGGCAAGTGGTTAAAAGGGAAGGATCGTAGTTCGATTTTGCTGGCTACCAAGGTGGTGGGCCCAGGGCATGGCTGGTTTGTGCCGCCGATTCGCTCAGGCAAGACGGCGCTGGATCGTCACCATATTCGTATTGCGATCGAGGGCAGCTTACGTCGTTTACAGACGGATTATGTGGACCTTTATCAAACGCACTGGCCGGATCATGACTTCGGCTACGAAGAGACTTTGCAAACACTGACCGAACTGCAAGAAGAGGGCAAAGTGCGGGTGATCGGCAGCTCCAATGAAACGGAGTGGGGCACCATGAAGGCGAATCAGGTGGCCCAGGAGAATGGCTATGCACGCTACCAGACGATTCAAAACAACTTTTCGATTAATAACCGGCGCTTTGAAGATGCCCTCGCCGACATTTGTCGCCGCGAGGGAATCAGTCTGTTGCCATACTCGCCGATCGGCGGCGGTGTGCTGAGCGGGAAATACAACAATGGTGCGCGTCCGCAAGGGGCGCGCTTCTCGGAGTATTTACAGACTGGAGGCGAGCGCCAGCGGCAGATGGCGGAGCGCTTCGTTAATGATAAGAGCCTCGCGACCACCGCGGAGCTGATCGAACTGGCGCAGGAGCTCAACATCGATGTGGTCACACTTGCGGTGGCTTGGAGTAAACAGCACGACTTTGTGGCTTCGACTATTATTGGTGCGAACTCAAGTGAGCAACTCAAGCCGAGCTTGGCCGCGGCAGGTCTGAAGCTGAGTGATGAAACGCTGCAAAAGATCGACGCGATTTCGGCGAAATATCCTTACCCGATGGGTTGATATGCGAAATCATTCGTTCTATAAAACGGCTCGCCGTGAGCTGACATTGGGGGCGCGGACGCACCTTGTCGGTATCCTAAACCTGACCCCCGATTCTTTTTCGGACGGAGGGGACTTTGTGGACCTCGATGCGGCGGTCTTGCACTTCCATGCGATGGTTGAGGCGGGGGCGGAGATGATTGATATCGGTGGCGAATCAACGCGGCCGGGCTATATACCTGTTTCGCCGACTGAGGAGATCGCACGGGTGGTGCCTTTTATTGAGAAGGTGAGGCCCCATACGGATGCTCTGATTTCGATCGATACTTCAAAGGCGGAGGTTGCTGCGGCGGCCATAGCTGCAGGCGCGGATGTCGTGAACGATGTCTGGGGCGCGCAGCGTGATCCACGCATGCCGGAGGTGATGGCTGCAGGGGGGGCGTGTGTGTTGATGCATAACCGCCCCGCGGAAGAGGCGGGCCTCGGCGATGTGATGTTGGCGATTCAAGAGTTTTTGCAGTGCTCGATCGAGCGTGTCAAAGCGGCTGGAGTGCGGGATGATGCGATCCTACTCGATCCCGGCTTGGGCTTTGGGAAGACTTACGAGGAGAATTGGGAAATTATGCGTCGCCTGCCGGAGTTGCTTGCGATGGGCTACCCCGTATTGCTCGGTGCTTCACGTAAATCGATGATCGCAAAATTGCTGGATCTAAAAGATCCGAAGGCACGTTTGAGTGGCACCTTGGCCACCACTGCGCTGGGGATTCAGGCGGGCGTTGACTTTATTCGCGTGCACGATGTGCGAGAGAACCGCGAGTGTGCGGATGTGGTCGATCATTGTCGCCGCTTCTAGCGCGGCTTAGGACTGTTCTTTCTTCTTTTTGACGATTTCTAATAAAGTGGCGCGCATTTCTTTGAGGCCGACAGGCTTGGGCAGGTAATATTCCATGCCGGCTTCTTTGAAGCGACTACGGTCGGAGATTACGTTAAAGGCGGTGACGGCAATGATGGGGATGTCTTTGACTTCGTCGCCAGCAAGGCCGCTACGAATCGCCATGGTTGCTTCGACTCCATCCATGATTGGCATATCCACGTCTGTGAGGAGGACGTCAAAGCTGGGGTCTTGCTGCAGGGCGATGATGGCTTCTTGTCCGTTCTCCACCGCGGTGACTTCTTGCCCCATCTTTTTGAGTAGCATGACGATTAAGTTGCGGCTGGCACGGTCGTCTTCAGCGGCGAGCACTTTCAGCTTCTCTGGTAGCTCTCGTAGTGTTTTGAGTCCGCTTTTACCGCTTTGCACGCGTAGACCGCCGATCGGTTTGGCGGCAGAGGGGGAGGCGATCATATGTTCCATGGTAAATCTTAGGGTACTGCGAACGCCTCCTTCTGGGATTTGCTCCGATTGCACCGTGCCTTGGTAGAATCCGACTAAGGCTTTGGCAACGGCCAGGTGTAGATACTCGATTTTGATACGGCTTCGTTCCTTGCCGCTTGCGATATTCAAGATCTCGTGCACAGAAGCTTCGCGATCTTCCTCCATGACTTCAAGGGGGTTGACTACACTGAGCTCAATGGCGTCATCTTGTTTTTTCCAGCTAATCTTGAGTGTGTGCTTCTCTTCGGGGAGTCCCGTCATGGGCACAGCTTCGATGGAGCTCAGCACCACTGATTTAATAATGGTGCTGATGTGATCGCTGTCTCCACGTAAGCGTAAGCGATTGTTTTCGTGCTCTGTTTGAATTTTGATCTGGCGACCATTTGCCCGGAAGGCGACATCTTCGCGGATCTGCTCAATGGTGTCGCGCAGGGAGACCCATTCGCGATACTGGGGTAAAAACTCGTTTTCGTTTTGGATACGTGCGAGATTCGTCAATGTATGCAGGACGGAGTGCATGTGGTGGGCACAGCCCTCGAGTTCTATGAGTTGGTCAGATGAATCATCCTCTTCGCGTAATACTTGAGCGATGCCCATGATGCCATTGAGCGGCGTCTTTAATTCATGTGACAGGGTGGCTAGCAGTGAGTCGGAGCTGTCGAAGTAAGCGGGCTCGGGTTCGGGCTTTGACTCCGGTAATTGCTCGGGCTTTGAGGCTTCTTCTGGCTTGGGCTCTGGCTGTGCGGGCTTCGTGATCTTTTTAGAGGGTACGGGCTCCTGGCTTGCATTGCGACGAATGATGTTGAGTGCGGACGCATCTAACTTTTGCTCTAGTTCTGCGATGGCTTTCGACTTGTCTTTTAAACGAGCCATCAGAAATAGAATACAGAGTCCGAGCAGTATAGTCGGGACGAGTGCTGTCAGTATTGGTAACATTATTCGGAATAAAACCTATGTGAAAGCTGCGACAGTTATAGACGCTTCAGCAGCCTTGCAAGCAAACATCAAGCGAGTGATTGACTGGGCTAGGCGTGTGTTAGCTGGAAGGTTGTTGGCAATTAGAAAACGTTATTTCGATGTGCGTTTGCGGTTGCGCCCATTCTTTTTGGGGCGTTTCGTGAGCACCTTGCCACTGGGGGCAGCCTTTGAGGCCGACTTGCTGGCTTGGCTGCTCGTCTTACGGGCAGTTTTTCTGGTGCTGCTCGTTCGCTCGGAGCTCTTGCGGCGGCCTTTGAAGGGCTTGCCTGGCTTTTTGCCGAGGTCGCGCTCATCGGAGGTCACGACGCGAAAGTCAATTTGTCGCTTAAAGCGGTCGACGCGCTCGACTTGCACCATGATGTATTGGCCGAGTGCGTAGGTCCTCTGTTTGCGTCGGCCAATCAGAGCGGTGCCTTCGGAGTTGGGATGGTAGAAGTCGTCGTCGAGTGTCGAGATATGCACCATGCCGAATGCCAGTGTGTCGGTGAGCTCGACGAAGAGACCGTGGTTCTTCACATCAGCTATGATGGCCTTAAAGTGTTGCTTATCTTCCTTCTGCAGTTCGCGGTCGTAAAATTCCAGCAGCTTGGTTTTGACTGACTCGCGCTCAGCGTCGACCGAGTTGCGCTCCGTCACGCTTATGTGGTCGCCGAGGCTTTCCAGCTTGCCTTGCGGATAGCGAATGTCGGGTTCGGGGAGGGCGGAGTCGGCGCCGATTTTGCACAGATAGCCGTCCAGTACGCGGTGCACAATCAGGTCGGCGTAGCGGCGGATGGGGGAGGTGAAGTGAGTGTAGTCGGGCTTGGAGAGGCCGTAGTGTCCATCGGCTGAGGCGCGGTATTGCGCCTGTTTGAGACTACGCAAGATGTGCACTTTGAGTGTGTAGCCTTGGGGGTGCTCTTTTAGCTTTTTAAGCAGTGCGGTCATCTCACGTGGTTTCTGTAGGTTGCCGCATTTGATGCCAAAGCTCATCATCGTCTCGCGCAGTTCTTTCAGCTTATCCTCTTCTGGCTCGTCGTGCACCCGGTAGATGCAGGGAAAGTTCTGCTTCTTCATGGTGCGTGCCACTTGCTCATTGGCGGAGAGCATAAACTCTTCGATCAATTGGTGGCTCTCGTCGTTGAATTGTTTTTCGATGCGATCGGCGTAGCCATCTTCGTCGACATAGATTTTGACATCGGTCATGTCGAGATCGAGCGAGCCTTTACTGAAGCGGCGTTTGCGCAGTTGTGAGGCGATCTGCCATAGCTGGTCGATGTGCTTTTTGAGTGTCGCCATCTCCTCGTCGCTGACTTCGTCGAGTGAACGGCCGGTGGAGCCGGTCTGGTGCTTGGGCGGTAGCGGTGTCTTGCGGATGGCAGCGAAGTCGTCCTGCGTCATGAAGGCGTAGGCTTGCTTGTAAGTGAGCCGCTTATTACTACGGATGACTGTGTTGGCAAATTTGACGTCGATGACGTCGGCATGCTCGTTGAAGGTGATGAAACAGGTCTTGGTTAGGCGGTCTTCGGCCTCAACGAGTGAGCACAGACCGTTGGAGAGCGCATGCGGTAGCATGGAAATGACGGTGCCAACTAGGTAAGTGCTATTGCCGCGCTCTTGCGCTTCACGGTCGAGGGGGCTGCCGGGTTTGACGTAATTGCTGACGTCGGCAATGTGCACGCCGACGCGAAATTTACCATTGTCGAGAAATTCCAGTGAGAGTGCGTCGTCAAAGTCTTTAGCGTCGTCGGGGTCAATGGTGAAGGTGAACAGCTCACGGCAGTCTTGGCGGTTGCCGATATCTTCGGGCCGCACCCGCTCGGGGATGCTGGCGGTCTGTTTTTCGACGGCTGCGGGGAATTTGGGGTTGAGGTCGTATTTATACAGGATCGCCTTGAACTCTGCGTCCGGCTCGTGGGTGCGACCGAGCACTTCGATGATTTCGCCCTCTGGGTTTAGGTGACGCTGTTTCCATTCCAGCATTTTGACGACAACCTTATCGCCTTTCTTAGGAATTGGGCGCATGCCAGAGTTCTGCGGGTCGGGCACTAAGATATCTTGAATAATGCGCGGATCGTCCGGGATCACGTAGGTGGCATGGCGGCCTTGAGCCAGGGTGCCGGGGATGGAGCTGTGCGCGCGTTTGAGGATACGGATGACGCGCACATTTGGCTTCGCATCTGGATCGTAAACGGGGCGTTGTTTGTGCCCTTTTCCGCGAAAGGGGCGTTTCGAGGGCTGCACTTTGCGAGCCAGCACGATATCGCCGTGCATTGCGACGCCAGTATCCTCTGCGTTGATCGGGTAGCCATCGCCAGCGGGCGCTGCGTCGGGTATGAGGATGGCGGAGCCGCTCTGGCGCACAATAATGCGACCGCTGACGAGATCCGCGTCTTCCGGAATGCAGAGGCGGTCTTTTTTTAGGCGGGCGATTTCGCCGCGTTCCAGCATTTGGTCTAGGACTGTGTGAGCTTGCTTGGTTTCTGCTTCATCGAGTTTGAGCACGGAAACGATTTCCATGCGTCGCATGGGGATGTAGTCCTGAGCTCCTAAGAGCTTCAGTAGTTTTTGGCGTAGTTCCATTATGTAAAATTGTAAAAAGTGGGGTGTGGGGCGTCCGTCTGGGACGCGCTTTCATTTTATACACCATCGCCTTCGGGGAAATAGGCGGCATTGCCTTCGAGCCCGAGAGTGATGGTAATATTGAGGAATGTGATCTCGCCCATGGAGTGGCAGAGCATAAATCGGTAGTCGTTGTGCATGTCGGCGAGTTCCTTGCGGAGCTGTCGCATTTTATCAGTGCTGGATATTTGATCGGCGCACATGCAGCTTCGTAAATGCTGAACACGATGAAGGGCGAAGCGAAGGCGTCGCCGCATTAGCGAGCGCTCTTCACGTTGATACTGTTGACTGGTTTCCACATTTATCAACTCGGTGCACAACTTTACCACCGGTAAATTGTTTTTAAAGAACTGAGGTAGATAAAGTGTGCGTCGGCCTTCATAACACTGCTGGTCGAAGTCGATGGCACGCACCCGGTACTGGCTTTCTTCGAAGTCGGGAGTGACTTCGACCACGTAGTTATAGGCGCGCATGTCGCCCAATAGACGCACAAAGCAGCGTTCATTAAATTTAATAAACTCTTTGGCTAGGCGCACAGAGTGCAGGTCTGGCTGTGGTAAATACTTACGAATAAAATCGTCGCCGGGCACGCCGATGATGTGCTCCTCAATCAAAGTATCTTTGTGCACCAAAAAGTTGATGGCGTTGGGCGAGAGTAGCTCTTCTAGTTCGAGACCGTAGATGCGGGAGGCATCGGCCTTTTTGACATAAAAGTAGTCGTGATTGTCGTTGTATTGGTTCACCACACGCACGCGCATGGGCTTGGTGTTGCCAAAGGTGCAGAAATCGACGCGATCGATGTAGAGGTTGGAGAGAATCGTTTCGTCGCCGCCGGAGCGTAAGAAAACATAGATCTTCTTCAGCCCCTCATAGAGCTCGCGTCCAAATTGCTGCTCGTAGATCAATGTCTGCCACAGGGTGTCGTCGCCGTTTTTATTGATGAGCGGGAAGGAATCCTCATATTTGAGCATGTCCTCATAGGTGACGGGGAGCTCTAAGGCGCGATGATACTCCGTCAAATATTGGCGAAAGCGATCGTTAATCGGGAAGAACTGTTTGCGGTGTTGAGTGGCGGCTGCCTGCATATTATCTATTCAAGTGTTCCTTTCATTGAAGGCGAATGAATAATAACTCAAGAGTTTGAGTTCATGTAAGCGTCTATGTTTGTTACGTTACTATATTGAGTATTACTACTCAATTTGAGGGGTTGAATGCTTGAATTGGGCTTTGTGTCGTATGTGGACACTACCATTCAATTATCAATATTAATACATACTAAACAAAGGCTTCACATGATGTCGAAAAATTATCTCCCTCTGATTGCTAAGAAATTTTTTCTTTTAGCGGTCGCCTTACTGGCGAGTCACTCAGCGCAAGCTAACTTTCACTTCGTTCTGACAGAGACGGTTGACGGTGTTCTTCTTTCCGGCTCTGGAAGTGCGGATCATAGCTCATTTATTAAGGTGATGCTTGGGGATAAAAATCCTATCTCGGGTGGGGGACTTTACCCGGGGTTTGCTATTGGTAGTGTCGGCAATGGATTGATCGATGTATTCGATGGAGGAATTCCTGACAGTGGACCCGCTGCTTTTGGTGAGGGTAGTTCTTATCTGGCGGCGACTAGTGGCACGGGCGATGCCTTTGGCTTCGATTTCGGATTTGGGGGTGCCTTCTTGTTGCTGCCAGAAGGTTATGTTGCGAACGAAGTTTTAACTGGCACAGGGTATTACGATTCGGAGACTTTTGAGAGCTTAGGCGTGAGTGTCGGCAGCTATC
The DNA here is from genome assembly GCF_031127805.1 of Thalassobacterium maritimum. Classification (NCBI taxonomy): domain Bacteria; kingdom Pseudomonadati; phylum Verrucomicrobiota; class Opitutia; order Puniceicoccales; family Coraliomargaritaceae; genus Thalassobacterium; species Thalassobacterium maritimum. The sequence continues at coordinate 42,424 of NZ_JARXHW010000009.1, forward strand.
AGTGGGTCTTTTCGGATGGTCAAACCGTTCATTTAACGGTTGTTCCAGAGCCGGCAACGGCAGGCCTGTTGATGTCACTTGTGCTGTGTGCATTTGTGGCCACACGTCGACGCTAATGAAGCATGGCAAAGTCTGAATTTTGAGCAGCGTGAAGGGGTTTTTGCTGTGTGTGGCGGAACTTTCTTCATTTTAGGGTTGCTGCGATTCAGATTCTGAGTGTCTTCTGGCGTTGGCCGGGTCCTATGCAATGATGGACAGGTTAACCTCGTCAGGCCCGGAAGGGAGCAGCGATCGCCTAATCCTCATGTGCCGTAGGGTGCCTGGCCACTTTTGTGTACAGGCACCAGCAACGATTATGGCTAGAGATTGGAATCAGGCATACGAGCAGGACAATATTCCTTGGGATAAGGGATATGCCTCGCCCCCCTTGGTGGAATTTTTGCAGCGGCAGTCCGTGACTGGTCGCGTCTTGGTGCCAGGTTGCGGTACGGGGCATGACGTGCGCGCGCTGGCTAAGCAGGGAGCTGAAGTTTTTGGCTTGGATATTGCGCCGGGTGCGGTGCGTAAGGCGCAGTCGCACGAGGCTGCAGGCAGTGAGCGTTATGCGACGGGGGATTTTTTGAATTTAGAAACTCGGCATTGTGCTGCCTACGATTGGCTGGTGGAGCATACTTGCCTCTGTGCGCTGGATGTCAGTCAGCGAGTGGCTTATGCTCGGTCTGTGCAACAGGCACTCAAGCCGGGCGGCCACTATTTAGCGGTTTTTTATCGTGAAGTCAGTGATTATGACGGCGACGGACCGCCGCATCCGATCAGTCGTGAAGAGTCGAATGCTTTATTTGCTGACGCGTTTGAGCTCGTGGAGTCGTTTGTTCCGCAGCAGAGTTATGCGAGTCGACCAGTGGGGGCGGAGGAGGTCTGCTGGATGCGAAAGAAATGATCACCAAACGCTCGGGCTCACATAGTTGCCTAGGGTGTCGCGAATGCTGAAATCAAGTTCGGGGAGAAATTGTAGGCCTGTGGCGGCTTCAATCTCTGAGATCGAAGTGAGGTATTTGTTGAGATCTTTACTTTCGGCGGTGCTGGGGATTCTCAAGGCCAATGCGCGCAGGCCACCTTCGTCGGTGAGATCCAGTGCGATCGCATAAAAAGAGTCTGGAAAGGGGATGCCAGATGGGAGTTTGGCGTTGCCCTGGTGATAGATGGGGCCTAGGAAAATCCATACCTCACCAAAGCGTTTCGGATAGCGCAGTGTGAGTTCGCGCATGGCCTTGGCCCAGACCTCGTCTGCAAAGCTGTCTGCCATGGGCGCATAGTTGGTCGCGAGTTGAGCATCGCTGGCACCGCGCGCCCCATGTTGCCCAATGAGTGCCTTGGCGGGCGCGATCGGCCTTGGGCGCCATTCATCGTAAATCAATGCTTCAGGCTTGAGTTGAGCGACTCGAGCATCGACCTGGATGGTTTCGTCGAATTTGGCACGCTGGCGGGGAGCGTCATTCAGTCGTAGCGCGATGGCGGCGGCTTGTAGGTGACGCTCGGAAAATAGATTGGTGTAGCTCGGTTGAGGCAGGGCTCGAATTGCATGTCGACTGTGTGGCACGCCAGCTAAGAAGGGCGTGTCGGCTTCGCGGCCCAGTTCGCTGCCTTCGACCACTAAGCCCTCACTGCTGGGGATCGCATCATAACAGAGGTCGAGCAGCATTGAGACCGGAGCGGGTGTGGCCGCGTGTGTGCGCGGGCCATTGATGGCTGACAAGGCAATTTGCTCCATCTTGGCGCGCGTTTCAAAGGATCCGAAATAGTAGATCCCGCTCAAGGCCAGCACCACAAGAGCTAGCAACATGAGACAGTTGCGCAACCAGTGAGATTGCTTTGTCGGCTTCGCTTTGGTCGGAGTCTTCTTACGGGTTGCCCGCTTTTTAGCAGTTTTCTTTTTTGCGCGCTTGGTAGCCATGGGCGGAATACAAATCCTCCGCGGGAATTATTCAAGGTCGAGCTTGTGTAACTTTGGGCGAATCACCATCTGGCAGTAGGGAGCCGCTGTATTGAGTCGGTAGTAGTCTTGATGGTAGTCTTCGGCAGGGTAGAACGTGCTCACCGGAGTGATTTCAGTGACTATGGGCGCGTCGAACTGCGCTTGAGCAGCGGCCTTGGAAGTTTCGGCAGCTGCGCGTTGGGCTTCGTTGTGGTAGAAGATGGCCGAGCGATATTGAGTGCCGCAGTCGCCGCCTTGTCGATTTAGAGTCGTCGGGTCGTGTGAGCGCCAGAGCCAGTCCAGCAGAGTTTCGTAGTTGATCACTTCAGGATCGTAGTGGATCTGAGTGATTTCTGCGTGTCCCGTCGTGCCCGTGCAAACTTCTCGGTAGGTCGGGTTGCCGATTTGACCGCCCATGTAGCCAGATTCGACGGCGTGCACGCCGTCGAGGCGCTCAAAGACCGCTTCGACGCACCAAAAGCAGCCCGCCCCGAAGCTGGCGATGGAGAGGGGAGGTGTTGTTTGAGTGCTCATTACAGTGAAATCACGCCTGGAACTTGCGCCACGCGTTGGTAGATGGCGATTACCTCGTCGCTGGAGTGCACATGCATTTCCATGGTGTAGGCGATAAAGCGACCGCTGGAAGATTCGTTGGCTTTGACGGGATCGTCGGCAAAAAGATCGAGCACAGTTTGGCACTGCTTCTTAGGCACGATGAATTTGAATGGAAACAGGCAGGGCCATTCGTAGTTGGCGTCCAGTGAGGAGCGGAAGGAGTCAAGGGATTCGTCGTCTTTCATGCGCACGAGAGAAGAGGAACGCGCTGTCTTGTCAAAGCGAAGTTACGCCGGGACAGGCTTCGTTTGCCGGAACAAGTTCCGGACGAAGCCTGGTTAGAAGTGCCTTTTGGCGAATTCCCTGCCAGAGTGGGACTTTAGGTATTTTTCAAATTGGATCGCTTTGTTTTCGTCGTGGAAGGCATGCGCAGAGTCGATTTCCCAAGGGGCGTATTTGGCTGTGTGGGTGACTTTTCCTGCGTTGTGTGTGGCTAATCGTGCTTGAAGGTCAGTTGTGAAGCCTGTGTAATGCCTGTCTGGACTCGAAATACTGACTAGGCGGTAGACGTAGTAGAACTTTGGCATTTTGGGGAGGCGAGGGCACTTGCCGTTTTTAGGCAATTTGCTCGAAGGAGGAACTTTGTTTGTGAGTCACTTCAAGGCGGAGGTCTGTTGCGTGCGCTGTCTATGCAGGGCCTGCCCGGGCGTAGTCTTTCGGGGGCGTTCAGAGTCCGGGCTTGGGGCTTGGGGCTACATTTCATTACGCCCGCACATGCCTCTTCGATACGCCGGGACAGGCTTCGTTTGCCGGAACAAGTTCCGGACGAAGCCTGGTTAGAGTCTGGCTTGTTAAACATGGAAGATTGTGGCCTGCCCGGGCGTAGTTCGGAGGGGTGCTGTGGAGTCCGGCTACTCTTCGATACGCCGGGACAGGCTTCGTTTGCCGGAACAAGTTCCGGACGAAGCCTGGTAGCTAGGGCGGGGCTCGAACCCGCACGCCCTTTCGGGCAAGGGATTTTAAGTCCCCAGCGTCTGCCAATTCCGCCACCCAGCCAGATGTGTTTTTCGGCAATGAAGCAGGGAAAAAAGAGGTCTATTGCGTGCATTGCAAGTTTCTTTCCACAGGATTTTAGCCTTGCGCGTATTTTAGTACTCTCTACCTTCCCGCGTTCCTTTGCGACGGTTGGGACTGTCGGTTTCGCCTTTGGGCGGAATGAATCACCAAACAATAACCATAAACCAACTGCCGCTCCGGCGCGCAGTATAATACATACAGTAATATGAGTAATCTCATGGAAGAGCTGCTAGCTAGCAGCAATATTGATAATCTCGAAGAGGGTTCTATCCTCAAGGGAACTATCGTCGAAATCCGCCCCGCTGAAGTCGTTGTCGACATCGGTGGTAAGTCCGAAGGTATCGTTCACGCATCTGAGTTCGTGGACATGAGCGACCTCCAAGTTGGCGGTGAACTCGAAGTTTACCTCGAGAAGCTTGAAGATAAAGAAGGTAACCCTGTTATCTCTTACGACAAGGCGGAGCAAAAGAAGAACTGGGAGAAGATCGTTGAGAACTGCGTTGAAGGTTCCATCATCCCAGGTCGTGTTCGCTCCAAAGTTAAGGGCGGCCTGATCGTCAGCATCGGTGTTGACTCCTTCATGCCTGCATCTCAAATCGATGTGCAGCCTCCTAAGAATCTCGACCAATACGTTGGTCAGACATACGACTTTAAGGTCATCAAGATCAATCTTGACCGCAAGAACATCGTTGTTTCCCGTCGCGAGCTCATCGAAGAGCAACGCATGGAGAAGCGCCGTTCGCTCCTCGAAGACGTCAAGCCAGGCGATACACGCCGTGGTCAGGTCAAGAACATCACCGATTACGGTGCTTTCGTGGACCTCGACGGTCTGGACGGTCTCCTTCACATCACCGACATGTCATGGGGCCGTATCAACCACCCATCCGAGATGGTGAAGCAAGGCGAAGAGATCGAAGTGATGATCATCGAGATCGACCGCGAGCGCGAACGTGTCTCTCTTGGACTCAAGCAACTTGCCGACAATCCTTGGGAAAAGATCGAAGAACGCTTCCCAGTTGGCTCTACAGTCAAGGGCAAGGTTGTCAATCTCGTGCCTTACGGTGCCTTCATCGAAATCCAAGAGGGTGTCGAAGGTCTCGTACACGTTACCGAGCTATCTTGGACCAAGCGCATCTCCAAGCCAAGCGAAGTGCTTCGCATTGGCGAGGAAGTCGAAGCAGTTGTCCTCGGCATTCAGAAGGAAGAGCAGAAGATCTCCCTCGGCACACGTCAGCTCGAAACCAACCCATGGGAAATGGCCCGCCACAACTACCCAGTGGGCGCCCGTGTCCGTGGTAAGGTTCGTAACCTCACAACCTACGGTGCCTTCGTTGAACTCGAAGAAGGTATCGACGGTATGGTGCACGTTTCCGACATGTCCTGGACTCGCAAGGTCAACCACCCATCCGAGGTGGTCAAGAAGGGCGACGAAGTCGATGCAACCGTTCTCGACGTGGATGCAGACAGCCAGCGTATCTCGCTCGGCATGAAGCAGCTTAGCAACGACCCATGGGACGAAATTGAAACACACTTCAAGATCGGCGACATGGTCAAGGGCAAGGTATCCAAGATCACCAGCTACGGTGCCTTTGTCGAACTCGACAACGACATCGACGGCCTCGTTCACATCTCGCAAGTTAGCGAAGAGCGCATCGAGAAGATCAAGGACGTCCTCGACGAAGGTCAGGAAGTTGAAGCACGTGTTATCAAGATCGACAAAGACGAGCGCCGCATTGGCCTCTCGATCAAGGCTGCGAACTACAGCGAGGCTGACCTTGCTAAGGAACGCCAAGCTTTCGATAGCGTCACAACAGGTGAAGACCTCACCAGCCTCGGCGACTTGCTCGACGAAGCGACCAAGTAAACTTCGTTTACTCGAACCATTCTACAAAAGCCCCGCTCGTAAGAGTGGGGCTTTTTTATGCGTGCGGCAGAGCGCAGTTATAGGACGGTGCTTATTACGAAAATTGACGTGTAGCCTCGGAACTCCGTTCCGGGGAGCCGTCGGGCTGGCGCGCATGCCGAACCCCGATCCCAAAGATCGAGGTTACGGACGTGTAGCCTTGGAACTTCGTTCCGGGGAGCGTCGGACTGGCGCGCATCTAGTAAAAATCACAGTCAGTCGCTGTGATGTTCTCTTTTTCGCGTTGACCCCGTCCCAACACTCACGAATCTAAGGCGCTTACTAACTGCTCCCGTAGTTCAATGGATAGAGCGGCGGTCTCCGAAGCCGCAAATGGCAGTTCGAATCTGCCCGGGAGCACCAGCCTTCGCTTGAGCGCAGCGAAAGTGAAGGCTGTCCCGCCGTAGTCGCGAAGCGCGAAGGCGGACCGACCTTTTTGTGGTGTCGGCGCTCAAGACTACGGCTTGGCATGCCAGTTGGCTTCGCTTGAGCGCAGCGAAAGTGAAGGCTGTCCCGCCGGCCTGTGACGCCGTAATTTATGAAGGCGCACACGTGACGCCGTAATTTATGAAGGCGCACACGTGACGCCGTAATTTATGAAGGCGCAAGTCGCGAAGCGCGAAGGCGGACCGTGCGTTTCCGCGGGTTCTCGCTCAAGACTTCCGCCTTTGCGAAGCTACGGCGTGACCAGACGGCTTGGCGTGCCAGTTTTGTTTGCTTGAGCGCAGCGAAAGTGAAGGCTGTCCCGCTGGGGTAATTTCGGATTTACCGATCGAAGTCTTTGAGTTTTAATGCTCTGTGACGATGAGTGAGTTTACATATGTCTATGTGTTGAAAAGTCGTTCGAATCCAGATGCGCATTATACGGGTTGCACTCAGGATTTGAGCGCACGCTTAGCCAAACATAATTCAGGCGCTGTGCCGCACACATCGAAGTCTTGTCCGTGGCGAATTGAAACTGCCATTAGTTTTCGCTCACCTGAAAAGGCTAGGGCTTTCGAGAAATATTTAAAGTCAGGCTCTGGCCGGGAATTTGCACGGCGTCATTTTTGAGGCTTTAAGATTGATTGGATGGCTCCGCCCCTTTGAGGCTCGTTTGTAGACGAGAAAGCTTTGATCTTGGTGCTTTCGCTTGGCAGCGCGCCTGGCGCCTTCCTTTTCCAGAAAGCTGAGAGCCTCTTGGCCAAATGTGGAGGCTTTGTCGATCTCACGAACCATGACCGATCCAATTGAAAGGGTGTGCTTGATTTGATGGGGCGTGAAGGTGGCACTCGCATGCTTGTGAGGCTCGAAGAGTTCCAAGAGTGCCCTCTTGCTGTGAACGTCTTGCACGCGACCTAATCGAGAAAAGTTTCAGAATGCTTCTCAAGTCCTTTGCGTTTAGAGGCCTACCTGCTCGTTGAACTGGATGAATTTACCGAACAGTTGGCTGAGTCGAATCTTGAGCGGTTTGGGGGAGCGAGCTTCGTCTGACTATTGGATTTGCAGTAAGCCCCATTGGTGGAGGGGGTGAATAAAGTAACGCTGGATTGCGGGATCCTTATTTATAAAGCGTTGGCGTGTCAGTTCGTCGCGTAACTGCATCAAGGGTCTCGGATGTATGATCTCCTCCGAGAGCTTTTCAGCCTTCAGCCTTCAGCCATTTGCGTGCTTTAAGCTGAAGTGGATACAGTAGAAATTTGATTTCATGCGGCCTCCAACGCAAACCTCGCATGGAAAGCAAGCTCCTCGCGCATCGCTGAATATATGCTTTTCTGCCGTCTGCGCTGCATCGGCTAAAGGGCGGTATTCGGCGGGGAGGAATGCGAAGTTACTCATTGATGACGGTTAGCGTGTTGCTATTCGTCCATTTGTGAACCTAAAACTACCATCATGTTTCGATTTGTGTTTTATTGATTCTCAATCAGTCGACGGATAGTAGTTTGAGTGCTTTTTCGTAGAGGCTGCCCTCGAACTTTTTGCACGCTTCTGCGAAGGCGTGATGTCGTTCCAGAGGGCCTTCGGGGGCGTCTTTATTTCTATTTCCAAAGAATTCGCATTCATAGATGAGGTCGGCGACCGGATCGATGAATGGGTTATAGTAGGTGAATATGCCCCAAAATCGTGTGGCTTCACTGGCTTTAGTAGACGTGAAGATATTCTCAGTGTTACCGAGAATATCAAGAGGATCGGCTTCCCTATCAGTGTATTCATCACTCTGATAAATTCTTAGGTGCGTGTGCTTTAGTGCTTCGATCTCTGGATGTTTCTTGAGTAACTGCTCCACTTTGTTGATGTGCTCACGCGCTTTCTTTAAGTTGGGCCATGCACTTATCACTGCATTGTATTGACAGCGTGTTTCGGCGTAAATCCAACGCGTTTTCCATTTCGCACTGTATGCGCTCTTACTCCATGGTAGGCTATTTTTCGCCCGTTTGCAGGCTGCTAGGTGTTTATCTTGAGTCTGTTGTTTTTGTATGCGTGATAAGCAGCGCCATTCGTGGACCATTCGTTGCCACAGGAGACGGTCTTTTTGATGCTCGGTGAGTGCCTTGCTTACCTGTATCAGGAACCCTGATGGTAGCTTCGCTTCGCTGAGTGCGTTGGTAAAGTTCTCAAGGCTGCATGCATTGTTGATTAGCTCGGGCCATTCGTCGCCCCAAGGAGTTTCTACACGGATAGAATCGTTTTCGTTTAGGTGAAACCACGCCCACTTTCTTCGGCGTTTAGGCGCTTCTTCAACGCACTCGCGCCACCTTTTCACGGATTTGCGCACGGTGGATGGTTTGATGCGTTGCATGAGTGCCCAGTAGCTAATGAGTGTCCCGAAGTTCTTTGGGGAATAGAACCACCACTCTTCTACTTTGTCGCGAATCGTTCCCTGTGTGAAGAAGTGGATGATGTCACGACTGAGCGGGCTATCTTGTTCTTCAATTAGCTCTGTTCTGTTCGTGTTTTTCCAATGATAAGTTTCGTGGATTCGTTGGCTGCATCTATCCGCTAATTCGATGATTTTAAATAAGATCGGGTCGTCGATCTCATCATAGTAGGTCCAGTCGGGGAGTTTGGATGAGCCGTAATTTCGGTAGCAACTCATCAGTTGAATGAGTGCGGACTCCTCATTTTCAAAGGCGATGCTGACTTGCTCAAATGCTTGCCGCCTGTTTTTATTTAGCTGTTCTAGGAGAATGCATGCTTTGATATAGTGCAGTGCGGGGTCTTTGGGGTGATCTTCGACGCCTGCGTTTACTTGTTTATGCGCAAGCACATATGATCCCATCTTGAAGTAGATCTGTGCTTTTTCGGCGACCTTATCAGGTGCACCGTTTTGCCATTCATCGCTCTTCTCGATCTCGGAGATTTTCTCTGCTAGTTTCGCCTTCCATGAATCGCTTGAGTTTACTTTTGCGCGGGGTGGCACTGAGCTTTCGAGGTCCTTTAGTTGATGTTCGCATGGGTCGAAGTCTTTGGGGATTACTTCCCATTGCTTTGATTCTTCTAAAATCTGCTCGATCGGCTCGACTCGCATTCGTAGCTCATACCGCCTTGCGCGTATCATATTTCCCAAGTTTTGACTTCCTTCGCTATTGAGTGCTTTGAACACTTCACTTGGACTCATCAGTAGACCGTCCAGTCGAAGTAGGTTCTCGAAGTAGGTGAGTGCATTCTCGGAGTTCGCGAATATGACTCCGCCATATTTCTCACCAGGGCTCTTTCTCTTTTCGGTTACAAAGTTGCTCGGGAAGTTTTTGCGCATTTTCGGATCGGCGTAGCGTGTCCTCAGGCGACTTTCATAATATTTCTTCGCCTCTTCGCTATGATCGTGGAAGATTTGTTCGACGATACTTTTGGCGCTTTGCTCTTCTTGGGGTCTGCTCATATTGGTAAATTGTTAAAATGGTGAGGCTGCGGGCGATTGCCCGCAACCTCGTATGTCGTGGTTCGCTTACTTCGACTTGCCGCGAGCGGCTGCACTTTGTGCGCGGGTGGCGAAGGTGCCTTTCGAGACCTTGCCTCCATTAGAGCGGGCGGCTGCCGATTGGATCGCGCTTGCGCGGGTGGGTGTCATTGCGGTGGTTTTTCCTTTATTAGCCATATTTTGTATTTTGCTTAGAAAGGGCGGTTTATTCCGTCCCCTCTACCCCTAGGCTTGGAGGTTCCACAAAATAATAGGCGAATTAGCCGCGTTTTTTGATGATTTGGTTGTATTTTTCGTGGGTAACGACGCGTGTAATCACGAAACCGACCTGTCGGCGCTTCACTAGCATCCGTTTTCGACGACTCGGCGGGATCGAATATACGCCATTTAGGCGCTGTATCGGTTTTCCACCGAACTCGGCTGGGTGCTGTCGTTCATGTTCCACCGCTTGGGTGATTCTCTTACAGCGTTCGTCTTCGGCTTGGCTTAGGCATACGCCTACTTTGTTTCTCATTGCTGCTCCTTGGGTAATGGAGGCGGTTAATTCCGACCTCCTTACCCTCAGGACTCAATCTTCCACAAAATAATTAGGCTATATGGGGCAGAATCGACCGAATGCGGCTATGATGTAGCCGAGAATGAAATCAGCGAAACCTGTGTAACGTTTTAAAGGCAAGTCCGCTGATGCGCCCCGCAAGTTGCATACGCTTGGGGCTGGCATTGCGTAGCTCGATCATTTGATGACCGATTTGTGCCTTCTTGCTGGAACTATCCGTTAGGAACAAATGCTTTTGTGTAGCGACGTGACCCCTGACTTGTTCGTTAACACGTCTTAGTGTCTTTTCTTCAAGGGTTTGCATTGGGTGGTTGTTGTTCGTCTGGTCAGAAAAACTACCCTGTTTTTCTGACGGATCAAGGCTCTATTTCGCTACGAGAATATCAATGCTGTCAGTTGATGCCGGAGCGCTTTGGCTGACATGTTCAACTGGGGCGTCTTTGGGAGTGCTTGAATTGAAGAGTCCAAATGCACCGATGCCGATGCCAAGTATGAACAGGATGAATGATCCAATGCCTAGATTCTTTTCTATTTCAGGATCAGGGATTCGCTCCTCATCTCGTTGATCCATCTGCTCGTAAGTCAGGTCTTCATTTAGATACTTCTTGTAGTCGCTTGTCCAACCTGCGAACAGTGCGGAGCAAGAGAGGTAAGCGAAGGCGACTAAGGTTCCAGCTAATATGATGCCTGCGGCAAAAAGTCCAAGTGCAGCTTTTGCCTGCCATCCGACATTCTCTGGCCCTAAAGCACCTACGAAACTCAGTGTTGCGACTGCACCGCCAGAGTTAAGAAACATTAGATACTTAATCGCTTCTTTCCCCCATTGCTCTTCTAGGTGGTAAAGCTGCTCCCACCTTTTGGAGATGTATTTTCCCTCTCGTTCTCGTTTTTCACTTTCCTCTTTCCAATGGAGGTAAGCTTCGTCGGTGCGTTCCGTCTCTTCGCTCATGATTGCTGGCCCTTGAGCACTGTATTGATGATGTCGATCATTTGAATGAGTTCGTGTTCGAGATCGTCCACGAAGTGGCCGAATTGGATGGCTTGGAAGGTGTCGGCATTCCAATTGCGGTGACGGCTCCAATAGTTCCATGCGGGCCAATAACCTGTTTGTTTGGAGTTTCCGTAGGTCTTGTTGAAGCTCTCTCTAAATGTGTTGCGGACGGCCTGTTCGAGTTTGCCTTGATCGCTCAGTCCAAAGATTAGATTGGAAAAGTTACTGCCTTGAAACTCGAAGCAAATGCAGAGCGGGGTCGGCCAGTTGTCTGAATGGAAGGAGGCGCTGGAATAGACTGCTCCGAAGTCATCTTCTGGGCCGCTTAAGTGCAATTTGTGTTTCTCTGCTAAGAGAGTGAGTTTTTCTCGAAATGTGTTGAGGATGTCCCGTTTCACATCGCTCTCGGCATTACGCACCGCGAAGAACGCTTGCAGGCTTTCTGGATTTTGAAGGGCGGCGGCGGTGATTTTTTGGCTCATACGGCTGTTGGTGTTTTGGTTCGTGAGTGCCTTGATTAAGTGAATGTATTGGGTTATTGATTCGCGCACAGTTGGCACGGTGGTCGCTTCCTTACGGCAAGCTTCGAGCCAATCAATGATGTGAGTTGCGTAGGCGATGGATTGTAGTTTATCGGGGTGTGTTTTGGCGATACTTACAGGGGGCGATCCGTCTAGGGTGAGGAATAGAATGTGTCCTTCTTTGAATGCGTTGTGATAGCGTAGGATTTGGTTTTGCTGCTCTTCGGCGTAGATCTTGTTCTCGATCATGATGCAGCCACCTTTGGCGTCGCGTAATAGAATGTCGATACGACCACCACTGGTTTTGGTGACTGGGCCGATATGATACTCTTGGTCGACTCTAGCAGTTGTCGTGTCGAAATCGGTGATTTCCAGTTGATCAATAAAGAGGTCGAGGAATGCCGCACCTTGTCCATGTGAGCCTTTCGGGTTGAGTAGCTCGGCGAGTATCGGGGAGTGAGTCTTTACTTCATAATGCCCGACACCGAGGATCTGCATCAGATTGAAGTTGCCACCAGTCTCGCGTTCAAGTTCCGCCTCGTAGTGGCAGATCGTTTGAGTGAGTTGCAGGAGTTCGAGGGCTTTGTGTGTGGTGGAAGTGCTCATTTCTTCATCTCTTCTTGAAGCTTACGCCAGTGGTTCTTCATCTGTCCCTTGATTTCGGGTGCGTTCATTCGTTTCGCCGCATCGTAGGCGTAAGTAAGGAAGTTGCCTGTGCCTTTTCGTTGGGTTCCTTTACGGTTCTTGAATCGTCCAGAGATTAGGTAGCTGTATTGTAAGTATAGCTTTCGCTTTCTGAGTGGGCTTTCGGGTAATCCTTTGCTCTGTTCAATACTATTATACTTAGCCCGAGTCTTTCGTGCTAGAGAAACGCCGCGCCTCATCTTGCTGTAATAGCGTGAGAGTGAGGATGCTCGGATCAATTTTTGTGTGCCCGAGAAAGTGAAGCCTAGGTATTGCAGCGTCTTGTTCTCTAGAGCGACATGGCTCTTGTCTGCTGGGAATTCGACTCGATGAGTCTTACCCTCATTAATATCTAACTTGAGGAGAGCGATTTGCTCCATTGCTAGGTCTTCGATACGTTGAGCTTCAGTTGGAGGCGCCACGACCATTATGTCATCGCAATAGCGTCGATATAAGCCACCGACTTGGCTGGCAGCAGCGTGCATTGCTGCATCGAACTCTAACATGTAGATGTTTGACAGAATTGCGCTGATGGGCGTGCCTTGTGGAATGCCCCGTTTCTGTGAGATTTCGGGATTAAACTGAATCATGCCGCTGCCGCGGATCTTTTTTCTAAATTCGTCCGCAGTGCAGATTCGTTGCCTATTCAGTGCTTTGGGCTTCGGGTTATGTGGGCTGATCGAAAACTCCTTAAAAGCCTCGGTGCGATCTACCGAACAGAAGTTGGCGAGGCTCTTGTAAACGGAAAAGTGGTCTTTGGGGAGTCGTTGGACTCCGAGTAGGTCTTGCCAGCATGTCTTTAAGTAGTCGTGGTCTAAGCGGTCGAAAAACTTGCTAACATCCAGCCCCAAGGCGAGGCAGGGGCGTTTGACTTGGATGAAGCAGAAGACTTCTTCGGCAAAGGCGACGTTGTTCATCTGACGCCCGGGATGTCGTCGAAATGCAGTGACTGCCTCAGTGAGTCCTCTGGTCGCCAACTCTGCTTCGTAGTAAATCGAGAGGATTTGAGCGTAGTAGGAATAGATGGCTGCATCACTATGTGCACAGATCTTAATGGGGCGCTCTTTCGGCGTTCGAGTAAAACTTCCATCGTCATTCTTCTTCACCTTAGGAGTAGTCACTGTAAAGCTGAGCAGTGGGTAGAATGCGTGACTGCCAACCTTAGCCGGATCGGTGGCTAATGCCTTCGCCTTGCTGGGAGACAATGGCAGATCAAAGTGTAGGTAGTGACGTGCTTTAAACTTATATTCAGGCAGCACGTTGACCTTTCGTTACCCGGCTCTCAACAGGGGAGAGACCCGCTAAGCGGGCTGGGATCAAGGTATCGGCGCATCCGTAGTCCCTCCCCCCCTGTTTGCAAACGCAGCAAGCTGCGTTGTCACTCAGCCGAAGCTGAGGCCGATGATCAGAATATTGTGTAATATCCTTATAACCATGAAACCTATAAATAAATATATCCTTCACAGCCTTGTTGAAATCTTGCTCACCATGATAATTAATTATCAAATCGGACTTGACTTCATCAGTGAATCCCTCGGGTCCATTTAACCCCAAGGCAAGAATAGAAATAGTGTAAGGTTGGGGTGTAGCGCAACTCATCTTTTTACTGTTAATGAATTATAATTCCCCGTTAAAGGGGCGTCGTTGGGGGCTTGCTCGAGGAGTTTACCGCGCACGGCGAGATCGAAAATGAAGCGGCGCAGGCGCGGGATGGCGTCGGTCGCTTCGGCTACTTCAGCAAAATGCTGCAGTAATTGCGGGTGATTGATAGCGGATGGCGAATGGGGAGGCACGGTAGGTGGGGACGTTGGGCATCGAACGCCCAACTTTGAATGCTGAAAAGAGTGAAAGGTATTAAATGGATTGCCAAGCCGGATGTTGATGCCAGTGGGGAGTCAGCCCCATTTTGTCGAGTGGATTGGGGCATGCAGGTGCTTGGGCGATGTTTCTCTTGAATCATGAGCCGGCAGTTTTTTAGACGTAGTCATAGATCGAAGAGCGAAAGCCACGGTTTGGTATCCGAGACATCGAGCTACTCCTTTCTTTTAATTATGGCAAAAAAAGAGACGCGCCCTTGAGGTCAATCCATACAAGGTCGCCGGTGCGGCGGCGGGTTCGTAGCTGCGCTTGCTCTCGCTTTGAGGGAAGGGAATGGCGTTCTTTGTGTTGTGAGCTGACGGGCGTCTGAAGTTCGATTGACCGGCGTCCGCGAGCGGACACGCTACTTTGTTGAGAAGTGTGGTGTCGTCGCTTGCGGCGGCGGGGATTCGTGGGCGGCACTAGCTTTCGCTTTTAGGAAAGCGTTGCAGGGGACGCGGGGTGACTCTGTCGAGTTGGATCACTCCATGATGTAAAATAGCAAAAAGATCGCGCCGATGGTATAGGTCATCCAGTGCAGTTGTTTGGCTTTGCCGCTGGTGACGCGTAAGAAGATATAGAGTAGGAAACCGATCGCGATGCCGTGGGTGACGCTGAAAAATAGGGGGATGGTGATTGCGGTTAAGATCGCTGTCACGCGTTCGGTGTATTCTTCGTAGGGCACGTGTCGTAGCCCTTCGCCCATGAGTAGTCCGACAAATATGAGAGCGGGTGCGGTGGCAATGGCGGGAATTGCGGCGATCAATGGATAGCAAAAGAGTGCGATTAAGAAACAAACGCCGACCACTACGCTGGTAAAGCCTGTGCGGCCGCCTGCTTCGATCCCTGCGGCGGATTCGACATAGGAGGTAGTGGTGGAGGTGCCGAGCATTGCACCGCAGACTGTGGCTAGGGCGTCGGCGCTCAGTGCACTGTTGGCTCGAGGTAATTGATCGTTCTCATCTAAGAGCTGGGCGCGGCGGGAGAGCCCGATGATGGTACCGACAGAGTCGAATAGATCTAGAATCAGCAGGACGAAGAGTACTTGCAGTGATTCGAGGTTGGTGAAGGGGTAGAACCAATCGAGTTGTAAGAATGTTTCGCCGAGTCCGGAGGGGAGGGCGAATAAGCTCTCGGGCAGGGTGGTCAACATCTCTGGTGCGCCTTCTGTGCTGGCTGGATTGAGTACGAATAGGCCGCTGATCGCGAGTGCTAGCATACTGATGATAATCGCGCCTGGCACGCGCCAGACAGTTAAGGTGCAGATGGCAAATAAGCCTCCCAGCCCGAGTAATACGATGGGGTCGCTAAAATCTCCATGGGTGATGATGGTGGCGGGACTGGCTTCGACCAAACCAGCTGCCTTCAAGCCGAGTAGTGCGATGAAGAAGCCGATCCCGGCTTGGATACCTACTTGGAGCCCCTTGGGCACGGATTCGATGATCTGTTTGCGAACTCCGGACGCGGAGAGGATGAGGAAGATGATACCGTTCCAGAAGGTGAGACTCAAGGCGCCTTGCCATGGTATGCCCATGCCTAGCACGATGATGAAGGCGAAGTAGGCGTTGGTCCCCATGCCCGGAGCGAGGGCGATGGGATAGTTTGACATGAAGGCCATCAGGAAACACCCGATGGCCGCCGCGATGGCAGTTGCCATCATCACAGCTTGCGGGTCCATACCCGCGTTCCCGAGCAGCATCGGATTGACGACCAGGATGTAAGACATCGCAGCGAAGGTGGTGATGCCGGCGATGAGCTCTGTCTTGAGGTTGGTCTTGTGTTCTCCGAATTTAAAGAATTTTAGCATGTTTGACTGGTTCGAGATTCTTGAGTGCTGTGGCGATGTTTAGAAGTGGTATTTGAGCAGGAAGCTGCAGGCGCTTTGATCGGTTCCGATGGGCAGATCTTTTAAGCCATATTTGTTGCTCCAGTAGTCGTATTCA
Source organism: Thalassobacterium maritimum (assembly GCF_031127805.1). Classification (NCBI taxonomy): domain Bacteria; kingdom Pseudomonadati; phylum Verrucomicrobiota; class Opitutia; order Puniceicoccales; family Coraliomargaritaceae; genus Thalassobacterium; species Thalassobacterium maritimum. The sequence continues at coordinate 58,384 of NZ_JARXHW010000009.1, forward strand.
ACACCTACATAGAGGCGTTGTGACTCATTCCATAGTAGTTTGCCCAAGTTGTATTTGATCTGTGGGTTGATGTGCAGGTTTTCTTCGTAGCCCGAGTTTTCGGATGCGAACACATAGTCAATATAGCCGTCGATGATGATTTCTGATTGGCCAAATGGGAGGGTGTAGCCGAAGCAAGGTGTCAATTGCCAGCCGCGTGAGTTATTGTTTTGCGGGTCACGATAATAGAGGTTCAGGTGAAAGTAGTCGAAGCCTGGCAGATCGAGGTCGATGCCGATGCCGTAGAGTAAGCTCTCGACGTCGCCTTCGCCGAATTCATAGGTGGTGGCAACTAACACGTCCTGCACCGGGCCGAGGCTCCATTCGCGATCTGTGATTTTTCCGAAGCTGAAGCGTGGGGAGAATTCCCCGTAGAAGGCGGACTCTTCGCCATCTGTGTCCAGATAATCGAGGTAGTCGATAAATGTGAAGCTGTCGCCAAAGCTCCAGGCACTGACATGCTCGAAGGTGACGGTCTGCTGATCTTCCGCATCGACGCGGTATTTGCCGCCATAGAGGTAGCTTAGGCTGAAGTCTTGCCACTGGATCCATTGCGGAGCCCAGCTACCAGAGTCTTCCTGAAGGGGAGCCTCTTCCGCCTGCAAATTGGGCGCAAGCGTGAGCATGCTAACTAGTGTGGATGTTTGAATGAGTCTCTGTAGAGTTTTCATGAACAGGCAAAGCATCGAAATCGGGGAGCGAGTCCAACGCTATTTCTGCATGTCCTAGAAGTAGTTGAAATGTGAGTGCGATCTATTAGTAGCACGAATCATGCGACAAAACGTGCTTCTCGTTACTTGTTTCGGTTTTTTTAACTCGCGCGCAGCCATGTGGCACAAATGATTCCGCCCCATGGCAGCAACCGACTATAAATTTCGCCTGAAAGATAGCATCATTGGCTTACAGTTTCTTTTTGTGGCCTTTGGCGCGCTGGTGCTAGTGCCCATACTGACTGGCTTAGACCCCAACGTGGCCTTGTTTACGGCAGGCATCGGAACGCTCGCTTTTCAATGTATCAATCGCAAAAAGGTGCCGCCCATCTTCCTGGCATCGTCTTTTGCCTTTATTGCACCTATTATGTATGGTGTGCAAACCTGGGGGCTGCCGGGCACATTGTCGGGCCTGATCGCGGCGGGTTTGTTTTATGTTTTAATTAGCTTCTTAGTGCGACTGCGACGTGCGGACTGGTTGCACTATATTCTGCCGCCCGTGGTGGTGGGGCCCGTGATTATCACCATCGGCCTGATTCTCGCGCCAGTTGCGGTGAATATGGCGATGGGCAAAACGGGGGATGGTAGCGTTGAGCTGGTGCCTTTGCGGCAGGCGATGTCGATTTCTTTACTTTCACTGATGGTCACGATCGTGGTGATCTTAAAAGGGCGGGGCATGTTCAAGCTACTCCCTGTGCTGTGCGGCATCGTGGCCGGTTATACGCTTTCGGTTGTGCTGGGAGTGGTGGATTTTGCGGCGGTATCGAGTGCGCCCTTATTTGCGCTGCCTGCATTTACGGCGCCTGAGTTTAATTTAGAAGCGATCTTGTATATGCTACCGATTGCAATTGCACCTGCGGTCGAGCACCTCGGCGACATTCTCGCGATCAGCAGCGCGACTAAGGAAAACTATCTGGAAAAGCCAGGCCTAAAGAATACACTTTTGGGCGATGGTGTGGCCACCTGCCTGGCGGCGTCGATGGGCGGCCCACCCAATACGACTTATTCCGAAGTCACCGGGGCGGTTAAAATCACGCAAGCCTTCAATCCAGCCATCATGACTTGGGCGGCACTCTTCGCTATCTTATTGGCATTTGTCGCGAAGCTGGGCGGTTTATTGGCGACTATCCCTGTGCCCGTGATTGGAGGTGTGTTGATCTTATTGTTCGGAATTATCGCCAGTATCGGCATTCAAACCATTGCGGATCACAAGGTCGACTATAACGATTCGCGCAATCTCATCATAAGCTCCGTGATTTTAGTCAGTGCGATTGGTGGGATGAGCTTGGACCTAGGCTTTGTCTCACTGAGTGGGATCGGGCTCGGTGCGATCTGTGGCATTGCTCTGAATTTGGTGCTGCCGCGCACTCAGCCGAAAAAAGACGAGGCCTAAGCTGGTGAGCTTAGGCCTCGGGGGTGAAATGTGATTTTGCAGTTGAGTTGTCGTGGCTATGTTTCGTGGGGCGATTACTTGCGGCTACGACGGGCAAGTGTGGCAAGCAGTGTCAGTCCACCCAGCAGGAGGCCGTAGGCTGATGGTTCAGGCACGACCATTAGAGACCCGCTAAAAGAGTAATTTGCATGTAGGTATGCAGTGGTACCATCAATTTCTGTATCTGTTATATAGCTGGCTACTTGAACTGTATCGAAATAGAGCTGAACGAGGCCGCCACCTGCATTGATGTCGTCGATAATTGATTGCCCGACATTCAGTGCGTGGCCTCCGAGTCCGCTCGCGAGCGTCGCGGCGGCGGCATCGGAATAGGCCGAAATGCTGTCGTCGTTAGTGTTGATTGTTGGCCCATAATCAATGATTTCGTAGATATTGGAGTAGCCGAAAGAAATGATCTCGGTGCCAGCGTAAGATAGGACAGCTTCGACTTCGCCTGGGTTGGCAGTGTACTGTCGATTTTCGATGGTGGAGGATAGGTCGCCAGTCCAGTCCTCGTTGATGGTATCATCGCCCAGATTCCAACTGTCTTGTATGTCGGCACCAACTTGCCCGAAACTAAGCGTAATATCACTGTAGTTGAGTGAGTTATTCGCCATATAGCTGCTTAGGTTTATCATGAAGGAGGGAGTCGTCGCTTGCGCGGCACCCAATTTAGGTCCATCTGGGTTTGTGAGGGGAGATCGATCTAAGCTGGTGATATAGTAGTCCGCGCGCAAATAGGTATTTGGATCGCCGGCATCGAGTGGAGGGGGCGCGTTTTGAATTACATTGCTGACTTGGTGTCCAGTGTTGGCATGGCCCACTTGTGCATTTCTATAGCCTGTAATGCCGTAGCCGTTGGTGGGGTTGCCGATCAGGTCGAGTTTGGAGCTAGACTCGGGCGGTAAGGCGAGGGGGAAGGCGAAGACGCTTGTTGTGGTGAGCAGTGCGGCTGCGGTGATCGCGGTGGTTGTTTTCATATAGCTGGTAGGTTTAGGTTAGTTTCGGCTTAACGCATAGGTGATTGTGCCCTAATTGTAAATCATAAACCGCTCAGGGGTGAGGTGGCTATATGCCCTGTTTTACCTATTTTGAATGCTTACGTAACCAGCGTTGGATTTCGTTGAGTCGCTTGATGGGGTCTTTGGCTTTGAGCCGCGGGAAACGGCTGCCGGACTTTAGGAATTCGCCCGATTTGCCCGGCATGGCGAGCTTGCAGATCAGGCGATCGCCTTCGCTCTCGACGCGGCGCACACCGGCGAGCTCAGCGAGGATGCGCACTTGGCTGACGGCGATCAGTGCTTCGGTGGGCAGGGGGCGCTTGCCAAAGCGATCGGCTAACTCTTCGGCGATGTTGAGTACGTCTTCTAGCTTTTCAGCTAAGGCCAGGCGGCGGTAGAAGTCGATGCGCAAGCGGGGCTCGGCGATGTATTCGCTGGGCAAGGAGGCCTCAATTAGCTCGCCTTTGCGGTTGCCATACTCAGCGTCCTTAATCGCGGCAAAGCTAAAGGAGCCGCTGGTGCTGCGGGCACGGCTGCCGCCCACGCCGGTGGTGATGAAGTCGAGTTTTACTTCCGCTCGTATGCGGTCGGCTCCCGGATCGCCTTTGAGACGAGCCACGCTCTGTTTGAGTAGTTGGCAATACAGTTCAAAGCCGATGCCGGCGATGTGTCCGCTCTGCTGTGAGCCGAGTAGGTTGCCGGCGCCGCGTAATTCCAAGTCGCGCATGGCTATGCGAAAACCGGCTCCTAGCTGGTTGTGTTGTTTGAGCGCGTTTAAGCGCTTTTGCGCTTGTTCCACAACCGCGGCGTGACGGTGCAATAATAAGTAGGCGTAGGCTTGCCGTTTAAAGCGGCCCACGCGCCCGCGGATTTGATACAGCTGCGCGAGTCCGAAACGGTCGGCTCCTTCGATGATCAATGTATTGCAATTGGGGATATCGATGCCAGATTCGATGATGGTCGTGCAGACTAACACGTCGAACTTTCCCGCTACGAATTTCGTCATGATTTTTTCCAGCGCGCCCTCAGTCATCTGTCCGTGGCCGACGGCGACTTTGAGCTTGGGGTGCATGGCTTCGATCTTAGCGGCGACGCCTAGAATGCTGTCGACTCGGTTGTGTAGGTAAAATACTTGTCCACCGCGATCGGTCTCGGCTTGGATCGCGGATTTGATTAGCTTTTCATCGTAGCTTTTTACAATGGTTTCGATGGGGCGGCGGTCCACTGGTGGGGTCTCGATCACACTCATAGCCCGTGCGCCTGCCATGGCGAGGTAGAGTGTGCGCGGGATCGGTGTGGCACTGAGTGTCAGGATGTCCACATTGCTGCGAAGTTGCTTAATACGCTCTTTTTGTTTCACACCGAAGCGTTGCTCCTCGTCGACGATTAAAAGGCCGAGATCTTGAAAGATAACGTCTTGGCTAAGCAAGCGATGGGTGCCGATGACGATATCGACCTTACCGGCTGCGAGGTGTGCGATGCTTTCTTTATTTTGTTTCGTGCTACGAAACCGGCTGATCATGTCGACAATGATCGGGTATTGAGCCATGCGCTCGCAAAAGGTGTTAAAGTGCTGCTGGCAGAGCACTGTGGTGGGCACTAGCATGGCGACTTGTTTGCCCGCGAGCACCGCTTTGAGGGCCGCGCGAATGGCGACCTCTGTCTTGCCAAAGCCCACGTCGCCGCAAATCAAGCGATCCATGGCCTCTTCTTTTTCCATGTCTTGCTTGGTGGCTTCGATCGCCGTGAGCTGGTCGGGCGTTTCTTTAAACGGAAAGGCGGCTTCAAAGTCTTTTTGCCAAGGGTGATCGGGCGGAAATGCAAAGCCGCCTGCTTGGCTGCGGCGGGCATGGAGTTGCAGCATTTCGGCCGCGTAGTCCAGCGTGGCCAACTCAGCGGCGGCACGAGTCTTGTCCCAGGCGGCGCCACCCACTTTGGCGAGCTTGGGGCTGGACTTGGTGAGGCCGACGTAGCGGGTGAGTAGGTGCGATTCTTGCAGGGGCACATGCACCGTCATTTGCTCCGCAAACTCGACGGAGATCACCTCTTTGGAGCCACCTTGTATTTCTAGCTGTGTGAGTCCGCGAAAGAGGCAAACGCCGTGTTGCAAATGCACCAGTGGGTCGCCGTCTGCTAGCTCGGTAAAGTCGAGCAATTGATCCACTTGAGAAATGGTGGGGCGCGCGCGCGCTTCGTTGCGGTCGACTTTACGGCTGCGTCGTCCGAAATACTCGGTGTCGGTGATGCATACGAATCCCGATCTTGCATTCGTTTGAAAGGGGAGGTGGAGCTTTGCCGACGAGTCGCTTGGTCGGAAAATGAAGCCACCTGAGATCGTGCCTTGCACGAACTGGCAGCTAAGCTTTGCGGTTTTCGTATTTTCTGTGAGTAGTTCTTGGATGCGTTGGGCTTCGCTCTTGCCCGCGGTCGCGAAGACGATGTGAAGCCCCTCTTGCGCCCAGTCTGCGATTTGGTTCTCAAATTTGTGGCGCGCCTCTTGTTCAGACTCGAAACGGTCATAGCCGATCTGTGCGTGAGCGGTCTGAAAGCGATAGTCGCTGGTCGCTTCAGAGCGAATCTCCACTCGCTGGGCGGAGCGGAAGAGTGCGGGATCTGTATCCAATTCGCAAATACCAGTGAGCGCGTCACGTTGATTGCGTTGGGCGAGTACTTGGTAGAATGAACGTAGAGATGCCGCGCTACTTGTCGGCCGAAGCTCAACGTGTTTGCTGTCGCCTCGGTTCAGGGGGAGATGCGAAGTTGGAGCGGCGTCTTGCGTGGTTTGGGGAGACGTCACTGGCGTGACATCGCTACGGGCAATCGCTAACTTCTCGAATCGGTAGGGGTGCTCGCGCACAAGTGCGGAGGGGTCTTCGAGTGCCCATTGCACCTCTTCGACGGGAAGGTAGCTGAGTAGTGCGCCTTCGCTGCGCACACTTTGTTCGGAGCCCGCGGCTGGGCTGGCCGGGGCGGCGGCGATGTGCAGGGCGTTTACTTCGTCGAGTGTGCGCTGACTGGTGGGGTCGAAACTGCGAATGCTCTCGATCTCGTCGCCAAAAAAATCGATGCGGTAGGGGCACTGGGCATCGTAGGGATAGATGTCGATCAGGCCGCCGCGAGTGGCGATTTGCCCGGGTTGTTCGCAGAGTGCTTCCGAGTCGTAGTCGAACTCGGTGCTGAGCTGGTCGATCAACTCGCGGAAGGGCTGGCTTTGACCGACTTCGAGTGTCAGGCGCCGTTGAGCAAAGTCGGCTTTGGCGGGGCATGCGCCCAGCAGAGCTTCGGGGGTGGCTATCAGTAGTCGTCGGTCGGGCGCTGTTTCTAGTAAGGCACTGAGCACCGAAAGTCGGTCGCATATGCGGTCGGCGCGGCGTTGGGCGTCGATGTCGGGTGGCGGATCTTCGGGGAAGTAGAGGATCTGCAGGGCGGGGCTCGTGCTCGACCATGTGGCAAAACGCTCCACTTCGGCAGCCAGTTCTTGTGCGCGGCGCGGGTCGGCGACCAAGGCGAGGGTGAGGGAGGCGGGGGATGCGCTTGCGAGTGAGTGCAGCAGCGGTGCACGCGCCTGTGCGCAAACGCCGTGGTAGAGCGTAGGTGTTGGCGTGGCTGCTTTACTTTGTGCGGGCACCTGGGACTTCGCTTATTTTAAATGTTCGAGAGCCACGGCGGCGGCTTTAGCTTCGGCGGCTTTTTTAGAGCTGCCTGTGCCACGGCCGAGTTCTTTGCCTCCGAGAAAGACGGCGGCGCTATAGTGACGGTCGTGATCGGGCCCTGCGGCGGGCAATTCTTGATAACGGGGCACTTCGCCGGCGTGATGCTTTTGCGACCACTCTTGCAGTTTGCCCTTGGGGTTCTGATTGCCCGCGCTGAGCTCGATCGCGTCGATTTGATCGCCGAAGAGGTGGAGGATCGTTTGGCGTGCGGGGGCGAGGCCGGCGTCGAGGTAGACGGCGCCGATGAGTGCTTCGAGCGCATCTTCCAACATCGCTTTACTGGGCTCGGCCTGGTGTTGGCGATGGGCGTCGCTAACTTCGAGGTATTTGCCCAGTCCCTTGGATTGTGCCACGCGGGCAAGTGATTTGCCATTCACGATGCTGGCGCGGCAGCGATCGAGTGCGCCCTCGTCGGCCTGTGGAAACTTGTTGTAGAGCACTTCCGCGACCACTAAGTCGAGTACCGCATCGCCGAGGAATTCCAGCCGTTGGTTATCGCCGCTGGCGCGATCGCAGCTCGAGTGCGTGAGCGCGAGTTGCAGCAAGGTCTCATCCTGAAAGCTGTGTTGAGAGATCGGTTCGAAGAGTCGGTCGGGCGTGTGCATCTTATGTGAAAAATTTGGAGCTTGTGGGTTTACCGCTTGCGCTGGAGAGGTCTCTCATGCAGCTTACACCTAGTTCATTTCGGTCCGGCTGCAAATACTGGAATCGCATTTCGCTCTCATTTATACAAATACCTTGTCGAAAGAAAAATCGCTCTCGTCTGTGTCTAAGGCCAAGATCTTTGTCCTAGATACCAATGTTCTCCTGCACGATCCGCAGTGCCTCCATAAGTTTGAGGATAATACGATCGCCATACCAGTCGAAGTGCTGGAAGAGTTAGATGGCAAGAAATCGGCGCCTGGGGAGCTTGGCTTTTCCGCGCGTAAAATCCACCGTGATTTGCGTGCGCTCTTTGATGAAGGCTTGGAGACGCCGCCGGAACTCAATGGTCAGGGTAGCTCCGCGTTGAGCCGCAAACTCCCTAATGGTGGACGCCTGGTGGTGGTGATTAACGACTATATGGTTGCGGGAGAGAGCGAGAGCGAAGTGCTGAATCGTCTCAAGGCCACCTTGGTCAATTTGGAGAAAATGGATAGCCGGATCTTGGCCTCCGTCTTTTTTCTGAAGGAGGTCTGCCCCGATAGTCGAGTGATTTTAGTCACCAAGGACGCCAATATGGCGCTGAAGGGCATCGCCTTGGGCTTAGAAGTTCAGGATTACATGAACGACAAGGTCACCACTGCCAAACTGGGGGGTGGGTGTAAGACGATCAAAGTTGAGAATGCGGACTATGAGCGTTTTTTGGAAGAGCAGGGGGTGGACCTCTCGCCGGAGCTGACCAGCCACCTGTATCTTAATGAGTATATTTACATTAGTAATGGCGAGTTCAGTGAGCCTGCACGTTATCGTGGGGATGGGCAGGTGGATGCCCTGATCCTGGGCACCGATGTCGGGGTGAAAATTCCGAAAGGCATACGTATTTACCCGCTCAATTCGGAGCAGCGAATGCTGATGGATGCGCTGCTGGATGAAGACATTAAGCTCGTGACCTGCAGCGGTAAGGCGGGCACGGGTAAAACCTTGGTCTCGATTGCGATGGCACTCTTTCAAACCATCGGTGAGGACAATTTGTATGAGCGTGTCTTTATCTCGCGTCCTCTGGTCAATATCGGCAAGGATACCGGCGCGCTGCCGGGCACTTTGGAGGAAAAAATGGCGCCTTACATTGCACCGTTTTTCGATAATTTAGAGGTGCTCTTTAGTAATCGCAAAGTGGTGAAGCAAGAAGAGCCCACGAATGAGGATGCGCACATCAATCGAATCACCTCGACGCGTAAGCGTAAGAAGGCGATGGCGAAACTGGCCAAGCAACCTTCAAAGCAGGAGAGCGCTGAAGAGGAAAATAAGCCGCGCAAGCCCTTTCAGTTCCTATTTGATTACGGCATGGTTGAGGTGGAAGCGATGACCTTTATTCGCGGCCGTTCGCTCTCGAATACGATTTTTATTATTGATGAAGCGCAGAATCTAACACCGCATGAGGCCAAGACAGTTGTCAGCCGCATGGCTGAGGGCTCGAAGGTGATCCTGCTTGGAGATCCGTATCAGGTGGATAGTATGTTCTTGGATGCGTGGTCCAATGGTCTGGTGCACACCGCGCAGCGCCTCAAGGGCACGGAGATCACCGCCCACTTGGAGCTGAGCACAGGAGTGCGCTCCGAGTTGGCGGACCTCGCGGCAGATCTGTTGTAGCGATGTGACGCCAGTCGCGTCCTGTGCGGGGCAGGAATTCAACATTGGACGTTTCCCGAGACCTCGCTCCACCTTCGCTCTCCGAGCTTCGGCGGACAAGTAGCGCGAGTTCGCTACGGTGCTGTGTTTTTTGTAGCGATGCGACGCCAGTCGCGTCCCTTATCTTCGCTCCTTTAGGCTTGAGTTATTATCGGATTTCTGGAGCCTATCTGCATGGACGAGCTAGAATATAAGGGTGGCTTGAAGCGTCTGGATTCTAGCTATTACGAGGGTATTAGTTTTGTCCATTGGACCATGTGCTTGAAGGACCATGCGACGGGGTGGCTAGATCCAGCCCATCATGCCGCTTTGCGTGAGATTTGCCTGCACGCATTCGCTCGTGAGTTTTTATGTTGCCCGGCGTACTGCCTGATGCCGAATCATGGTCACTTTCTGTTGGTTGGATATGATGTTCGAGCTCAACAACGGGCAGCCATTCGTTGGATGCGACGCGAGTGGAACCTGTTGCTGTCGCCTTTAAAACTGCAGCACCAACCCTATGAGAGTGTGTTGCGTGAGTTCGATCGTTCTCGCGAAGCATTTGCGTCTGTGGCTGTTTATATTCTGCGTAACGCCGAGCGGGCTGAACTAGTTGAAGACTGGCGGGAATGGCTTTATGCGGGAGCACTCTTCCCCGGGTATCCTAAGTTGGATCCGAGGAAGGTGCACTTCTGGGAAGATTTTTGGAAGGCTTACCAGAAGCATCTGAGCGCGTAAATGTCGGGATATTTGTAGCGATGCGACGCCAGTCGCGTCTGCTGCGGCCAGGAATTCAACATTGGGCGTTGAGCGTTGGATGTTCGACGTTCCCCGGGACCTCGCTAGCGCGAGTTCGCTACGGTACGGTGTTTTTTGTAGAGATGCGCCGCCAGTCGCGTCCTGTGCGGGGCAGGAATTCAACATTGTTCGTCGAACGTTGTATGCTCGACGTTCCGCGAGACCTCGCTCCACCTTCGCTCTCCGAGCTTCGGCGGACAAGTAGCGCGAGTTCGCTACGGATTGAGGTGTAGCGATGCGCCGCCAGTCACGTCCTGTGCGGGGCAGGAATTCAACATTGTACGTTGAACGTTGGACGTTCGACGTTCCCAAGTTATATAAAAAAGGCGGACTTGCTTTCGCAGGTCCGCCTTGGATTTAAATTATAAGCGTTGCCTTAGTAAGGTAGTGGATATTTTGCGGCAAGCTCAGCGACGCGTGCTTTGACGTCTTCGAGTGCTGCGTCCAGACCGTCGGTGTCGATGGCTTTCAGCACGGTGTCGATGCAGTCGGCGATGGTGACCATGTCGGCTTCAACGAAGCCGCGGCTGGTGACCGCCGGTGTGCCGAGGCGAATGCCGGATGCTTTGAAAGGAGAGCGTGTCTCGAAGGGCACGGTGTTCTTGTTGCAAGTGATGTGCGCGCGATCGAGCGTCTCTTGCGCGACCTTGGCTGTGAGGTCAGGCAGGTTTTCGCGTAGGTCGACCAAGAAAAGGTGATTGTCGGAACCCCCGGAGATGAGCTTGTAGCCACGTTCCATCATGGCTGCCGCGAGTGCTTGCGAGTTTTTGACGATTTGAGCGGCGTAGTCCTTGAAGCTGGGCTTGAGGGCTTCACCGAAGCAGACTGCTTTGGCTGCGATGACGTGCATGAGCGGTCCGCCTTGGCCACCTGGGAACATTGCAGAGTCGATGATTTTTGCGTGCTCGGCTTTGCAAAGAATCAGGCCGCCACGTGGGCCGCGTAGGGTCTTGTGCGTGGTGGTGGTGACGAAGTCGGCGTGTGGCACAGGAGAAGGATGAACGCCTGCGGCGACCAACCCTGCGATGTGAGCAATGTCGGCGAAGAGATAGGCGCCGACGGAGCGAGCGATTTCGCCCATACGTTCGAAGTCGATGATGCGTGAGTAAGCGGATGCGCCTACAGTGATCATTTTGGGCTTTTCCTTTTCGGCCACTGCAGCGAGTTCGTCGTAGTTAATCAGGCCGGTGTCTTCGCCGACGCCATATTGCACGAATTCGTAGAGTTTGCCCGAGAAATTGACGGGGCTGCCGTGTGTGAGGTGTCCGCCGTGGGCGAGGTTCATGCCCAGCACCTTGTCGCCTGGTTGGAGCACGGAGGTGTAGACTGCGAAATTAGCTTGCGAGCCAGAGTGGGGCTGCACGTTTGCGTGATCCGCGCCGAAGAGTTCTTTGGCGCGCTCGATGGCGAGGCGCTCGACGACATCGACGTGTTCGCAACCACCATACCAGCGTTTGCCGGGATAGCCTTCAGCGTATTTGTTGGTCAGGATGCTGCCTTGAGCTTCCATGACGGCTGGGTAAGTGAAATTTTCCGACGCGATGAGCTCGATGTGGCTTTCTTGGCGTTGACGCTCGGCAGCGATGGCGGCGGCGATTTCAGGATCGATTGCGGCGATCGGGTTGGCGTTGAGGGCGGGATTGGATGTTGCTGTGCTCATTGTTTGAGTGGTTTGAAAATAGTGCTTGGGCGAGGTTGGTTTAGAAGGGCCAGATCCATTCGCGGGCGGAGGATTTTTTCGCAGCGGGAGCTTCTGGCTCGGCTGTTGGGGTCGCGGCATCGGGACTTGGAGCAGGTGTTGCTGCGGCAGTTGTGGTCGTGCTGTCGTCTGCTGTGTCGGCTTCGCTTGTTGCGGGGGCGGTTTTTTCGCTCCAGAAGGGCCACCACCATGGATCCGTCTCGCGGGCTTCTTCGTATTCCTCGGCCAGCATCGCGTCGGGGGAGGGCGCGGCTTCGTTTTCGCCAAAGGGCCATGCCCAGCGTGCAAAGGTGCGTCCCCAGCCGCTGTCTTGTTGCTGAGCGGGGTCGATGCCAGCGGCCTCGGCCAGTGTAATCATTTGCTGCGCTACGTCGGCACGCCCTTTCAGGTGCTCCGCAAGTTTACTGCTGTCAGTGGGGGCGGCGGCGCGAGTGCGTGTGGGCACGCCGTCCAGTGGGCGGCCTGGCTTGTATTCGTAGATGACAAAGCCGCGTCCGATGGGGCTTAGGATTTTGCGCATACCATTGTCCCAGCGCATGAAAATGTCCTGTCCTTGCATCCTCCAGTCGCCCTCTAGCTTGCGATCCAGTGAAGTGTTGAGATTCCCGAAACGCGCGATTTCGACGCGCTCAAAGGAGTTGTCTGAGAGCTTGATGAGCCAGTTGCCGCGATAGAACGCCAGTGCGTTTTTACGACTGGAAAAGGCAATGCCACCAGTGTGAACCTCGCGTTCCGACTGGTAGTTGGCCATCCATGCGCTCGGAACTTTGTTCTCGATGGTGCGAGCCGCTGGGCGCACTTCGCTTTCGTCGTCTTCAATGATTTGTCCGGCTGCAATGATTTTGTAGCTAAATTCACGCTTGTTTGGGCGGAGGATGGAGTATTGTCCGCTGTCCCATGCGATATGCAGTTCGCTGCCTTGTTTGGCCCAGGAGCCGCGTAGGCCGTCTTGACCGCCTGCGGTGGTGGCTGCGGAGCGATCAGGCTCGATGAGCACATACTCCGCTTCGGCATCAGATTGGCCGATCTTCCAAATGCCGAAGTAGCCTTTTGCTTTGTCACGGTCGGAGGTTAGTTGGCTCTCCTTCGTGGGCGCTTTGGCCCATTGGCCTAGAATCTCGGAGGGGACCTGTTGGGCCTTTACGGTGTAGCGTTCATTGCCACTATTGTCGAGGTGGGTGATGGCGAAACCTAGCTTGTCGCGTAGAATGCGGTGTTGGCTACCGTCGGACCACTGTAGAGTGGCGCTCTCTGCGGTGCTACTCCAGCTGCCTTGGTAAACGCTGCGGTCGCTGTTGTCGCCCCAGAAATATGAGGCGCGCCCTTGGCTTTTGACTAATAAGACCAGTGCCCCTTGGTTCGGAGTCTCGATCTGCCAAGTGCCACGAAAGAGGTCGTTACTGCTTTGTGCGTGAGTGCTTTGGCTAAGTAAGCTGAAGATCGCCAGACCGCAGAAAAGGACGGCGAGGGGTCGAAAAAACTGTGTGCATCTCTGCGCGGAGAATAAAATCATAACTAGTGCCTATTTTTCACAGTCGCAACAGGCAAGAATTATTCCTGAGGCCTGCCGATTCTGGAGAAGTTTAAGAGGCTACGGCTAATGCGTCCGCTGTCGAGCACTGCGCGGTCAGATTCGGGGTGCGGTTCGACCACCGTGCCGTCGGAATACCGGAAACTGTATTTACCTGGACTCGTTTCGGCGAAGAGACTGCCGAGCTGTAGCTTGGCTGGGAAGGTTTCGACCACGGGAGTATCTGCTGTCGTCTCCAGGGGGAAGTTGATATTGACGACGCTGCCAATGTAGGCGGATTTGTTTTTGAGCGTGTCGAGAGCCATTTGGGCGGCATGGGCTGCGGCTTCTTTCAGTGATGCATTAAACGCTTCGTTGCCTTGGCCATTCGCATCGCGGATGGAGTCAAATAGGTGGTTGGGCACACTCTGGCTAAAGGCAATCGCGGGTAAATCCCACAGTACGCCCTCGATCGCACCGGCGACCGTGCCCGAGCTGAGGATTAAAGTTTCGGTGGTATTGAATCCGATATTGATACCCGATAATACGATGTCTGGCTTTTCGGGCAATAAATTGCCGAGTGCTATATTGACGCAGTCTGAGGGAGTTCCGCTAATGGCCCAGGCTTGTACGCCAGCTGCGAAATAGGATGGGCTGTCGATGACTTCAATCTCGCCGTGGCGCGTCATGCAACGGCCGGTCCAGCTTTGCTCAAAGGCAGGCGCAGCGACCGAAACACGAAAATGCGGGAGCAGCGCCTCGACGAGGCGGTGAAGAAAGGCGGACTGAATGCCGTCGTCGTTAGTGATGAGTGCGTGTGGTTTCATTGGTTTATATTGGGCTTAAACCCCCTTAGGTCGTTGGAGCACTTCGGCCGGTGCTTCAGTGATGCGTGCGCGCACGTGCTCGGGTAACTCGACAGATTTGAGTGCGCCGTCTTCGCACAGTTGCGCTAAGATCGTTGTCATGTGCCCTTTACCAGCCTGTGTGCGGGAGCCATCTTGATTGTGGCGGAAAATGCGGAACTGGTAGTCGATCGCTCGATCTTTAACCGATTTGACAGCGAGGTGGATGTCGATGGTATCGCCAAAGCGCAGTGGTGCAGAGAATTTACACTCCGCTCGGGCGCGTGGCCAGCCGACCAGTTCGCCTGGCTTTGTACGAATGAGGTCTACACCCGCGGCTTCGAAAAAGTCGCGTTCGGCCGTTTCCATGTACTTAAAAAAATTAGAGAAATGGACAAGTCCCGCCATGTCGGTTTCCGAAAACTCGATACGGCGGGTGGAAGTGTGTTCGTAAGGCATGCGTGGCAGTGATGCCGTTGCTGACGCGAAAGGCAATCTCAGGAGTCATTTTTGTCTGTAGCGATGCGACGCCAGTCGCGTCCTGTTCGGGGCAGGAATTCAACATTGGACGTTGAGCGTTGGATGTTCGACGTTCCTCGAGACCTCGCTCCACCTTCGCTCTCCGAGCTTCGGCGCACAAGTAGCGCGAGTTCGCTACGGTGCTGTGTTTTTTTTGTAGCGATGCGACGCCAGTCGCGTCCTGTGCGGCCAGGAATTCAACATTGGATGTTGAGCGTTGGATGTTCGACGTTCCCCGAGACCTCGCTCCACCTTCGCTCTCCGAGCTTCGGCGGACAAGTAGCGCGAGTTCGCTACGGTGCTGTGTTTTTTTGTAGCGATGCGACGCCAGTCGCGTCTGTGCGGCCAGGAATTCAACATTGGACGTTGAACGTTGAACGTTGGACGTTTCCCGAGACCTCGCCAGCGCGAGATCGCTACAGTTTATTCGCTACGATTTCGCGCACCTTGACCATGTCCTGACCGAATACGCGGATGCCTTGCGAGAGCTTTTCGGTCGCCATGGCGTCTTCGTTCATGAGCCAGCGGAAGGATTTCTCACTTACGTCCAGGCGCTCGATGTCGGCACTCTTGGCGCTTTGAGCGTCTAGTTTGCGTTCGACGGCTTCGTCCATGCCTTGTAGCTCTTCCAGTAGGTTCGGGCTGATCGTGAGTAGATCGCAGCCTGCCAGTTCCAGGATTTCGCCGAGGTTGCGGAAGCTGGCTCCCATGACTTCGGTTTCATAGCCGAACTTTTTATAATAGGTGTAGATTTCCTTGACGCTTAGAATGCCAGGGTCGTTGGAGCGGTCGTAGCTGGTGTCGGTGTTGGCTTTATACCAGTCTAGGATGCGTCCGACAAAGGGGGATATGAGTTGCGCGCCCGCTTCGGCGCAGGCCACGGCTTGGGCGAGCGAGAAGAGGAGTGTCATGTTACAGCGTATGCCTTCTTGCTGTAGTATTTCAGCGGCGCGTATGCCTTCCCAAGTGGATGCGATTTTGATTAGCACGCGCTCGCGCTGGATGCCTGCGGCTTCGTAAAGAGCGATCAATTCGCGGGCTTTGGCTACGGTGGCTTCTGTGTCGAAAGACAAACGGGCATCCACTTCGGTCGAAACACGCCCTGGCACGATCTCCAGAATCTTGAGGCCGAAGCCGACCAGCAGGTGGTCGATGACGAGGTCAATACGTTCTTCGCCAGTTGCTGTGGATTCGGTCGTGGACTGGATGGCGTCCTCGAGCACGCTGGCATATTCCGCTTTTTGCAGTGCTTTGAGGATGAGCGAAGGATTTGTGGTCGCATCCTGTGGCGTATAGGCCGCGAGTGTTTCAAAGTCGCCAGTATCTGCGACTACTGTGGTGAGTTCTTTGAGGGAATCGAGTGTATTTGACATAGACGTGGAAGCTTACACGTGAAGCGATTTGGAGCAAATTTGTTTTGCGGGTTTTGCATGAGTTTAACACATGCTCCGCTCGAATCTTATTCATGCTTCATTTTGAGTGCTGCGACGATTAGCGCCGCCCAGCCAATAATGAATGCGAGGCCACCGAGGGGTGTGATGGGGCCTAACCAGCGTGGTCCGCCGAGTGCGAGCCAGTAGAGCGAGCCAGAGAAGAGGGGGATCCCGATGGAGAAACATAGAAGTGCCAAGCGTTGGGCCCTCCCTGCGCACTTGTAGCTCGCGACAATTAACAGTGCCAGTGCGTGCCACATCTGGTAGTCCACTGCTGTCTCCCAGGTGGCTTGGGTGCCCGCTGTTGCGAGGCGGCTCTCTAGTGCATGTGCTCCGAATGCGCCTAATGTTACTGACGCTAGTGCGAAGCAAGCTCCGGTGAGTATGTAGGTGCGCTGAAGGCTCATGGGTGTAGCTAGTATCGCTACCTGCTTTGTGCGTCAATGGATTCTCTTGAGTTGGGTTCATTTACATTAAGCATGCTACTTTTTCCTTGCCAAAAATTCGGTACTAACCATGAAGGTGAGGCAAATATGCGTATCAGTTTATTTAATCTATCTGCCCTTGCGGCGTCTGTTGTCTCCCTGTCCCTACCTCTGCAGTCCTCTTTCGCGGATTCAGGATCAGGTCCAGCAGGTTCGGAGGCAGCTCGCATTGCGCTACTGGAGCAGCGTCTGTTGCAGTTGGAGCAACGCCTAGCCGACACCGAGCAAGAGACTAAAGAAGTTAAAGTGTTGGCAGCCAATACAGTTGCTTCTTCTGGTGCTGGGAATGTTGCCAATTCTTCGGTTCTGGGGAATGGCGCCACTTTCGACATTTTAGCAGGCAGCGCGTGGCGTAACCTTCGTTGGACTCAGGAAGAGCAGTGGGCTGGTATTAAGCGCGGTGTGACTGAAGAGAAGGTGATCGAATTGCTGGGCTATCCTCCGCGTTCGCTTGATTCTCTTAAGCCACGTGTGGATAAGGTCTATTGGTATGAGACCAGTTTGCGCGATACCAGCACTGGAATGCATGGTAAAATTTCTTTTAAAAAGGGGCGTGTGGTCGCGGTCGAAAAGCCTGACTTCAGTGCTTCACCTGTAGTTGATAAAGCTGCAGTTTCACGCCAGCGTTTGCCCTAGCTCCTCGCTCTTAGTCTTTTCTTAATTTTTTAGTTATTATTTGTTGTCGATTGGATCGAACTCATTTTTAGCTATAGATACTTTTAACCTCAATTTCGTCAGCAATTTCGCTGACTTGTTTGAGGTTGAGACAAACAAACAAAACACAAAACAAACACACAATATGAAAAACAAAATTGCTATCGCATCTGCATTTGTTGCAGCTTCTAGCTTTTCGACTGCGGAAATCGTTGTAAACGACTTCCTTTCTTTCGAAGGCTTCGTAGATATGTCTTACACTCACACTGACAGCGAGTTCGCTGGTGATGAGGGTAACGAAAACAGCTTCGCAATCGATCAGGTTGAGATCAGCTGGTTGTTCGATTTCGACACTGTTACAGCTCAAATTGACTTCGATTACGAAGACAACGATGATTCCACAACAGAAGTTGAGCAAGCGTTCGTTACATACCACATGGATGGTGGCAGCGCAGTGACTGCAGGCCGTTACGCTTCTATGCTCGGTTTCGAAGCATTTGAGCCAACTGGTTTGTATCAGTATTCCTTCGGATACGATATGTTGATTGGTGATACATCTGTGCTTCCTGGCTATGCACAAGGTGTTAAATACACACACGAATCAGACACTACATTCTTCGGTCTTTCTCTTCAAGACGAAGCTTACGACAACGGTAGCGACGCATTCGGTGGTAACCCCGATTCGACATACGCTGTTGAAGCTGCTGGTTCTGTGATCCTCGCTGAAGGCCTCACTGGTTTCTTGGGTGGTGTATACGAGAATGGTGATGACGTAGACAACTACGCAATCAACGCATACGTTACTTTCGAAACAGGTGCTTGGATCTTCGCTGCTGAAGTCAACTACGGTGACTTGGAGTCGGGTGCTACATTGGGTGCAATTGGTGTTGAAACAGCTATCGACAATGGCTTCGGTACTTCTGCAAATACTTTTGCAGCTAACGAAGAAGTGCTTCAATTCCTCTTGATGGCTAACTTCGCTTACAGCGATCAAGCATCTATCACAGGTCGTTTCACATACACAGATCATGAAGCTGACCTCGATGTTGCTGGCACAGCAGTCGATCTTGAAGCTGATGCAATGAAGTTCACATTGGCTCACGGTTATGCTTTCACAGATAACCTCTTCCTTGTGACTGAAGTTAGCTATGTTGACGGTGAGTTCGACACAGACAACGCTGCTTTCGCAGGTGATGACTTCGACGGCCTTCAAGGTGCTGTTGAGCTTATCTTCTCCTTCTAATTTGGTTTTACCAAATTAGATCGTAAAGAAATCTTATTTTTCAAAGCCCTCTCGGTTCGCCGAGGGGGCTTTTTCTTTGGCTGAATGAGCTTGCTTGCCTGCGCTAGACTTGGCGCACTGTGTATCGATGACAGATGACTCTAACCAAAACGAAAAGACGCTCCTTGATTGGGCGGCGCAGCTATGCCCTGATTCTCCACGTAAGCGACTGAAGGAGTGGATCGCATCGGGGCGCTTTTGCTTGGACGGGCGTGTGGTGACGAAGGCGGGGCTGCGTTTGTCAGATCCGGGCGCTTCCTTGACGCTCGGCACGCCAGAAAAGTCGGCCGTGGCCTGGGGGCACCGTAAGCGGATTCATCCGAAGCTGGTCTTGGTTTACCTCGATAGCGATTTGGCGATTGTGGATAAGGAGTCGGGCTTGCTCTCAGTGCCGACTGATAAGCAGGGGAAAATCTCGGCCATCGAGGTCTTGGCTAACTATTTGAATGATTCACGTGGTGAGGCCACGCGACGCAGTTTCTTTGGTTCGCCCGACGCAGTGAAGCCACTCCCGGTCCATCGTTTGGACCAATATACCAGTGGTCTCTTGTGCGTGGCATTGAATGATACTGCGCGGCAGAATCTGATCAAGCAGCTGCGAAGTCATGACTTTCTGCGTGAGTACATTGCCTATGGCGATGGGGACGCGTCACAGCCGCAGGGCACTTGGACGAATTACTTGCAGTTGGATGAGCGTGGTTACAATCAACAACTGGTTGACGGGCCCGCGGATGGGGCGACTCAGGCGATTACGCACTATCAGGTGGAAGAGGTTTTTGAGCGTCACCATGTGTCCAAGTTGCGCATTCGTCTGGAGACGGGATTGAAGCATCAAATTCGCATACAAGCCGCTGCCAACGGTCTGCCGCTGGTTGGAGATCGTATTTATCATCCGAGCACCCAAAAGGCAGTCGCCAAGAAGGGGGCCAAGTTGCCATATGGCTTTAAGCGTCAGGCATTACATGCGGCGACCATCGGTATTGTGCACCCTAGCAGCCGTAAGAAAGTGAAGTTTCAGTCCAAGATTCCGGGTGATATGCAATTGCTGGAAGAGCGCTTGCGGACCGCGAAGCATAAGGCTTGAGCCTTATTTGAATGACTATTTATTAGATTGGGGCTTGATGTTCGAGCTGCAATCCTTCCTTTTCGCTTGAACTCAGTGCAAGGCTTGGCATTTTACCCTGCTTTTCTCATTATCAACGGCTTACCATTATGAGCACATTACTCATCAGTCTTTTAACTCTCGTCCTCTTGCTGATCTCGGCATTTGTCATTCTAATCGTGCTCATGCAGCGCACTAGTCAGAGTGGCGGTATGGGAGCTGCGCTCGGTGGCGGAGCAGCAGAGTCTGCCTTCGGTTCGGATACGAATAACATTCTGACGAAGGGTACGGTTTACGGCATCATCGCTTTTTTCTTGGTGGCGTTGGGACTTTACCTGCTTTATCAAGCGCAGGCCGCGAATGCGGTGGCTGAAGTCGATATGAGCACACTCATTTCTTCTAAGGAAGAAGAGTCAGTCGCAGAAACAATTACTGAGGTCGTCGAATCTGCGAATGTGGCTGCTACAGCTGGCGCTGAGGAGGCTGCGAATGCAGCTGATAGCCTTGCTGCGGAAGTGTCGTCTACCGCAGATGCCGTGGAGGGAACTTCTGAGGCAGTTGTGGAGTCTGTAGAAGCAGGTGCTGCAGAAGTTGAAGCTCAGGTCGAAGAGGCTGTCGAATCCATCGATGCCGCTGCGAGTGATCTGTTGCCCGCTACGAATTAATGCGATTTAAGAAAACTTTTTTTTATTCTCTTTTAAGAAGGTCAGCTGTGGTCGGTTTATCCGCGGCTGGCCTTTTTTGTGCCTGCTCGTCATTAAATGCACAACGTGCAGGTGGGGAGCGCGAGGATCGCTCTTCGCGCCTGATGCCGCATATCGATGTCGAAGAGGGCGCGCAGCGCTTGGAGGCGTTTCGCCGGCAACGCCTGGATGGTGACTTTTGTTTTGAGTTCGAGCTGGAGCACAAGCCACGTCGTGCGCGCACGGTGCGCTATCAAGGCACGATGTGGGGTTCTTGGAATGATTTGGGGCCAATTACTCGCTTCCGGGTGGAACCTGTCGGCAAGAGTTCAGTTGCGCCCGTGGAGGCACCGCAAGTTGTGGAGCTGATTATTCAGAACGGTGTGTCGCCGCAGGTGTGGTTGAGACGTTCCGAGAGTGAGTCTTTTCGGTTAGTGCAAGGGCAGGCGCTGTTTGAGCCAATCTTGCCGGACTTGCTGTATTCTCCCTTTGACCTGCAAATGCCTTTCGTGTATTGGGAGCAGTTCACTTATGAGGGGCCCACCTTGGTGGGGGCTACGCGCGTGGCGCAGCAATTTTTAATGCATCCTCCCGAAGGTTCTGCGAGTGCCGCTCGTGGGATTTCCGGTGTGCGGGTGGGTTTGGATGATACTTATAATGCTTTGTGGCGTATTGAGGTGATGGATACTGATGAGGAGGTGGCATCACGCTTTGCGGTAGAGAGTTTTCAGAAAGTGCAGGAGCAGTACATTGTTAAGCGTATTACGCTTACGGAATACCCGAGCAAGGATCGCACCACCTTTGATGTGGAGTCTGCTTCGGTAGGTATATCTTTGGACCGCGAGTTGTTTTCGCCACTATCTATGCGGGCTGCGGGTGATTTTGAAGCCTACATAATGGAGGATTTGTAGAATTTATTCGGCGTTACTGTTTTATGGGGTTATCACCTTATTGAAGCATTGTCACGTTTGGTGAAATTATGTTGACTTGCTCATTATTCGAAACAGCGTTTATGCAAACGTAACACATTGATTATGAGCAGCAAAACTACTACACCACTAACTTTTGATATTAGGCAGGACCTACTGGTTAAGCTTAAGGAACTTCAAGTTAAAACTGGAGCCCGTTCCGTAAGTGAGGTGGTTCGTTATGCGGTTAGTCATTTGAAGGCTTCAGAATTGAAGTTTGCGAATACAGCGCACCGGCAAATTTCGGTGCGTTTGTCAGATGAGTTGCGCCAAGGCTTGGTTAAGATGAGCCAGCGCAAGAAGGTGAGCGTAGGCGAATTGTTGCGGGCTGCTTTGGATTCTCTGCCAGATGATCTTCCTGATTTTGAGCCGGCCAGCAAGGTCGCTAAAAAGAAAGTGGCTAAAAAGAAGCAAGCTCGCAAAGTTACTAGCAAGAAGAAGGCTGTAAAGAAAGCGGCCAAGAAGACTGTAAAGAAGGCTGTAAAGAAAGCGCCCAAGAAGGCTGTAAAGAAAGTAGCAAAGAAGAAAGTAGCCACCAAGAAGACGGTGAAAAAGAAGGTCGCTAAGAAAACTGCTGTGAAGAAAACTGTCGCTAAGAAAGCTGCAAAAAAGGCGGTGAAGACGGTGGCGAAGAAGGCTGTAAAAAAGAAAGCTGTTAAGAAAACTGCTGTTAAGAAGAAAGCAGCGAAGAAGGCCGTGAAGAAAACAGCGAAGAAGGTGGCTAAAAAGTCTGTGAAGGCTCCATCGGTTCGCAAGGTTGCGGCTAAGAAAGCCGCCAAAAAGTCGGTGAAGAAGAAAGCGGCGAAGCGTAAGACTTCGAAGAAGTAGTGCCACTTTTTATACGAATCTTAGGCAAGGCTTGCTTTTAGCCACGCAAAAGTTTTGATTCTGCGCTCTCGTAGCACTGTTTATATCGGTGCTACGAGAGCGTTTTTTTATTTATTCTACCTATGTCACAGCAAGCTAAACTCTCTACTTGGGCGAGTAACATCGCTCCATCTCCTACTCTCGCCGTCGATGCTAAGGCCAAAGAACTCAAGGCTGCAGGCGAAGACGTATGTGGCTTCGGTGCGGGTGAGCCCGATTTTGATACACCTGAGTTCATTAAAGAGGCCTGCATCCAGGCCATTCAGGAGGGCAAGACGAAGTATGCGCCCGCTCCAGGGATTCCTGCTTTGCGTGACGCGCTCGCGGAAAAATATCGCAATCAAGGTGTTGAGGGGGTGACTGCGGCACAGTGTGTGGTCAGCCCCGGCGGAAAGTACTCTTGCTACTTGGCGATTCTCGCTGTGATCAGCCCTGGGGATGAAGTGATCATTCCTGCGCCTTATTGGGTGAGCTACCCTGAAATGGTGAAACTGGCAGGTGGGGTGCCTAAGACTATCTTTGCAGGTTTGGATAATGGCTTTAAAATCACTCCGGATCAATTGCGCGCAGCCATTACGCCTAAGACACGCTTGATGATCATCAACAGCCCGTCCAACCCAACGGGCGCGATTTATTCATCGGAAGAGTTGCAAGCTCTGACTGAGGTAGCGCTGGAAGCTGGCATCTACATCATGTCCGACGAGATTTATGAGTATTTGCTCTATGATGGTGTCAAGCATGTGAGCCCTGCGTCATTTTCTAAGGAAGCCGCGAATGCTGTGATCACTGTGGCTGGCTTTAGTAAGACTTTTTCCATGACAGGTTGGCGCCTTGGCACCCTGATGGCGCCTCCCGCAGTGGCTAAAGCAGTCGCGAGTTTGCAAAGTCAAACCAGCTCTAACGCGACTACCTTTGCCCAGTATGGCGCACTGGCTGCTATGCAAAACTGGGATCAATCGATGGCTGCAGTGAACGAAATGTTGACCGTCTTCGACCGTCGTCGTCTCACACTCTTGGAAGGTCTGCGCGGTATCGATGGTATCGAGTGCGCTCGGGCGCAGGGTGCTTTCTACTTATTTCCAAACATTGAAAAAATCGGTTTGAGTGCTGCCGAATTTGCGGCCCGCATCCTAGAGGAAGAGAAGGTGGCCGTGGTGCCTGGTGAGGGCTTTGGTGCGCCGGGTTACATTCGTTTGAGCTATGCCACCTCCGACGACGTCATTGAAAAGGGCTTGGATCGTTTGGTTAAGTTTTGCGCGAAGTTAAAAGCGTAAACCATCTGCAAGCTGCTATCAGAAATTTTACTACTATGAGCGACAAAGCAAAAATCATCTACACTATCACGGACGAAGCGCCGGCCTTGGCCACGCACTCCTTATTGCCGATTATCGAGGCATATACAGCTGCGGCTGGAGTCGCTGTTGAAACGCGCGACATCTCGCTGGCAGGCCGCGTATTGGCGAGCCTGTCAGAGTTTTTGCCAGCCGATCAAAAGACCGCAGATCACCTCGCCGAGTTAGGTGATTTGGCGAAGGCTCCGGACGCTAATATCATTAAGTTGCCAAATATTTCGGCTTCGATGCCGCAGTTGATTGCGTGCATCAAAGAGTTACAGGCACAGGGCTTTGCGCTGCCGGATTATCCGAGTGATGCCAAGAGTGATGAAGAAAAAGCGATTCAGGCTGCCTACGACCGAGTGCGTGGCAGTGCGGTGAATCCAGTTCTACGTGAAGGTAACTCGGATCGTCGTGCGGCGGCTGCAGTTAAGCAGTATGCTAAAAACAATCCTCACCGCATGGGTGCTTGGTCCGCGGATTCCAAGTCGACTGTGTCGAGCATGCCGGATTCAGATTTTTATGCCAACGAAAAGTCGGTCACACTGCCTGAGGCGACCACTGCCAAGATTGAGTTGGTTGCTGCCGACGGTAGCACCACTGTTTTGAAAGAGGGTTTGGCTCTGCAAGCGGGCGAAGTGCTCGATGGCACTTTTATGAGTGCAAAAGCATTGCGCACATTCCTCGCGGAGCAAATCGAAGCTTCTAAGAAAGCGGGTGTGCTCTTTTCACTGCACATGAAGGCGACGATGATGAAGGTCTCGGACCCCATCATTTTCGGCCATGCCGTCGAAGTCTTCTATAAAGACGTTTTTGAGAAATACGCCGACACCATCGCAAAGCTCGGTGTGGATGTGAAGAACGGTCTTGGCGATCTTTATGCTAAGATCGCAACTCTACCTGCTGCAGAAAAGGCGGCGATTGAGGCTGATTTAGACGCTGTCTACAGTAACAGTCCTGCGATCGCGATGGTTGATTCTGACAAGGGCATCACTAATCTACATGTGCCGAGCGATGTGATCATCGATGCGTCTATGCCGGCAGCTATCCGTAGCTCGGGTCAAATGTGGAACGCCGCTGGGGAGCAGCAAGACACCAATTTTGTGATCCCTGATCGTTGCTATGCTGGCGTGTATGCGGAAACCGTTGAATTCTGCAAAAAGAATGGCGCTTTTGATCCGAAGACCATGGGCACTGTGCCCAATGTCGGTCTGATGGCTCAGAAAGCAGAAGAGTATGGCTCGCACGATAAGACATTTGAAATTCCTGCCGATGGCACGGTGCGCGTGGTGGATGCTGCGGGCAATGTGCTCTTCGAGCACCAAGTCGCGAAAGGCGATGTGTGGCGTGCTTGCCAAGCCAAAGATGCACCGATCCGTGATTGGGTGAAACTTGCAGTGAATCGTGCTCGTGCAACCGGAGCGCCAGCCATTTTCTGGCTCGACGCGGCGCGTGCGCACGATGCGCAGTTGATCGAGAAGGTGAACACATACTTGAAGGATCACGATACCGAAGGTTTGGATATTCGTATCCTGAGCCCGGTTGAAGCGACACGTGTCACGCTGGAGCGCGCCAAGGCTGGTGAGGACACCATTTCTGTAACAGGTAACGTGTTACGTGACTACCTGACCGATTTGTTCCCAATCCTAGAGCTGGGCACCAGTGCTAAGATGCTTTCGATCGTACCACTCATGAATGGTGGCGGTCTCTTCGAAACAGGTGCGGGCGGTTCGGCACCGAAGCACGTGCAACAGTTTGAGAAGGAAAACCACCTCCGTTGGGATTCGCTGGGCGAGTTCTTGGCGCTGGGTGTGTCTCTGGAGCACTTGTCGGCGGTCTTTGACAATGCTAAGGCGCAAACGCTTGCAGATACCTTGGACGTGGCCAACACCAAGTTCTTGACCGAGAACAAGTCGCCCTCGCGTAAGGTGAACGAACTCGACAATCGTGGCAGTCATTTCTACCTCGCGCTCTACTGGGCGGAAGCCTTGGCTGCGCAAGATAAGGATGCTGAGTTGAAAGCTCGTTTCGCACCACTTGCAGAGGCATTGGCTGCCAACGAGGCAAAGATCGTGGATGAGCTCAACTCGGCACAGGGTGTCGCTATGAACATCGGCGGTTACTACCGTCCAGTGCTGGAAAAAGCACAGGCTGCGATGCGCCCAAGTGAAACCTTCAACGCAGCTTTAGCCGCCTTGTAAGAGGTTAAACGCTAATTTTTACCATGAGGCCGTCCCGCTTGGGGCGGCCTCATTTGTTTCAGGCTCCCTGCAATACGTGCAAGTTGGCCATCGAAATGCCGCTCAGCATGGCGCCGACGATGCCGAGGAAGCCTTGATCGGTGCCGGCTAAATAGAGGTTATTTAAATGGGTGCGGCCGTCTTTGATCTTGTTGGGGGCGCCATAGATTGCGCCGTTTAGGTGGCCGGTGTATTTACGTACTGTGCGTGGGGTAAACATGTCGCTGGCGATGCGGTTGGCGTTTAAATCGAGTTTGCTGGCGGGCAGTAAGCCTAACGTGACTTTTTGCAGCTCCTCATACCAGTAGGTTTTTTGTGCAAGGTAGTCGTCCTCTGAGAGGGCGCACCACTTGTCGTGATTGGCCATGGCGGTCACGCGCAGGTAGCCTTCGTCCAATTGACGGCCCTCGCCGTATTGATAATTATTGGGAAAGCAAATGACGCCGCTCGTCGGGTCGACGAGTTCGTGTTCGACGCGCGCGTAGCGGAAGCGCTCGGCGGTGTTGAAAAAGATGATGGTGTCGTCCCATCCGAAATCGGTGGGCTGTTGATCCAGCACGGTGATGGTCTCGGTAAAGCTGAGCTGGCCAATGTTGTCACTGGCGGCGTCAGCTGGCTGATCCTCGCACAGGCGGGCGGTTTCGACCGCACCGGCGGTGGAGATGATCTTGTCGGCGGTGAGGACAGCACCGCTGTCCAGTTCGATGGAGGAGGCGTTGTTGCCGCTGGTATGGATCTTTTGAATGCCACACTTCATCTTGCGCACGCCGCCCAGCGAGCGGTATTTGTCCTGCAAGAGCTTGATGATCACGCGCACGCCGTCCAGCGGGCGGGCGAAGCCCTCGAAAAAGAGCGAACGAAACATGATGGCGAACTGGCCGTAGTCCATGTCGTGCTCCTGCGCGCTGCCGTAATACATGACTGGGCAGAAGAGCATATCTTCCAGTAGAGGATCCGATATGTGACGCTGCACCGCCGCGCGGGCGGAGCTGGGCATGGAGCCGAGGTTAAAAGCATCGAGCGTGCGGACCTCTTCCGCTAGCGCGCGGAAACCGTCGATCTGTTGCGGGAAGGCGCGTGCGACTTCCGATTCGAAAAAGGCGAAGTCATTGTTAAAGCCTAGCTCGCAGCCGGGGAAGGCGACTTTGGAGCCATTTTGCGGGCAGAGGTCCAGAGCGTCGTAGGGGATGCGCAACTGGCGTAGTAGCTTGGTCAGCGGTGTACCCTTGGTGCCTTTGGGCACGTAATTGGTCATGGCGTGCAGGCCCACGTCGAATTTACGCCCCCCCTGACTGTAAAAGGAGTTGAGCCCACCAGAGGCATTGTGACGTTCTAGTATGATGACGTTCTTACCAGCCAGCGCGAGACGGATGCCGGCGGCCATGCCAGCCATGCCAGCGCCGATGATGACGACTTCGTAGTGTTGTTGGTCGAGGGAGGGAGGCATTATTTAGAGAGGTGTTGTTCGGCGAATGCGGAAAGAGTCAAAATGTGGGTCTGTCGAAAGGGATGGAGCACGAGCAGATCGTCGTCGCCCGTGATAAGGAAGTCTGCCCTGGATGCCGCGGCGAGTTCGAGGAATTTATTGTCCTTCGGATCGCGGCAGTCGTGGATGGTCTCGGTCGGGGTGAACCATTCGGCGTCGCTTGCTATAGCTCGAAGTATTTCGAGTCTCACTTCGGAGGACATATAGCGGTCAAACTTACTCCGCATGAGA
Source organism: Thalassobacterium maritimum (assembly GCF_031127805.1). NCBI lineage: Bacteria > Pseudomonadati > Verrucomicrobiota > Opitutia > Puniceicoccales > Coraliomargaritaceae > Thalassobacterium > Thalassobacterium maritimum. The sequence goes on from NZ_JARXHW010000009.1 coordinate 85,725, forward strand.
ACCTCTGTAAGCTCGCTCATCGTTTGCTTCGAGAACGCGTAGAGGTGGCTTTCCAAGATGCGATGAATGCGCTGTCCTAGTGTGCCTGTTCGAAAAAGTGCGTAGCTGACATACAGGTTTGTATCGATTATGATCACTAGGACGGATTTACTTCTGCCAAGATTTCGTTAAGAATTTCTTCCGTTAAGCCATTGGCAGCCGCTTCTTTGCTGGCAGCCTTCACCAGATCGTCCAACTCTTTCATACGCATCTTTCGCAACTTTTCCCAGTCTGCCATTGGCACAAAGGCGCCAACTTCGCGGTTCTGGCGTTTAACGATGACAGGTTCACGACTACCTTTGTCGAGGAAATCGCCGAAATTTGCCCGAGCTTCAGTGGAGGACATTGTGATCATATCACTTAAAATGTACGAAACAGCTGTTTTGTCAATTTTGTACGTTTTGCGTGAAAAACAACAAAGCACAGGCTGGGAGGCCTGTGCTTTGTGAATGGAGCGATCGTGGTCGCTGGAAATTATTTCGCGTTGAATTTAGGCGTCAGGTATTCCGCGCAGCTGTCGAGTGACGCCAGCTTGGGGTAATCCTCTTCGGGCACTTCGATGCCGTGTTGCTTGCGGAGTTCCATGACGATGTCGAGGAAGTCCATGGAATCGAGGTCCATTTGGTCACGAAGATTCACTTCTGGCTTGAGGCCGGTGGTGTCTTCGTCAGGTGCGATTTCGTCGATAATGTCGATTACGATTTGTTTTACTTGATCTTCGGTCATGGTATTAAATAGCAGATGAATAATGATTTATGACAGAGCGAATCGCTTAGTCTTCAAATTTTTTGATAATGAGTGCGGAGTTGATTCCGAGCATTCCAAAGGAGTTGTTGAGGATAACTTTGACGGCGTCAACCTTGCGTGGCTCGTTAATGACGAGATTTGGCAGATCACACTCGGGGTCGAGCTCTTCCACATTAATGGTGGGGTGGATGATATTATCTTGAAAGGAGGGGAGGTTGCCTGCGAGTTCCAGTGCGCCGGCGGCGCCCATGCAGTGGCCGATATAGCCCTTGGTGTTGTTGATGTAGGTGCTGGGGCAGTCGCTAAATACCTCGGCGATGGCCTTCATCTCCTGAATGTCGCCCATTGGAGTGGAGGTGGCGTGGGTGTTGACGATGTCGACCTCGCCAGGCTCCATGCCCGCGACTGCGAGTGCTTGACGCATGCACTCGGCCTGGCGCTCGGGGTTGGGGAGCACATAGTCGGAGGCGTCAGAATTGATGCGGTAGCCCACGATCTCGCCGAGAATCTTGGCGCCGCGTGCTTGTGCGTCTTCGAGGCGCTCTAAGGTGTAAATGCAGCCACCTTCGGAGACGACGATCCCGTTGCGGCTCTTGTCGAAGGGGCGGCTGGTCTTATTGACGTCGCTTGGATGAGTGCCGAGGGCGCCTTGGCTCTTGAAGCCGGCAAAAATGCCAAAAGATTGCGTGCTTTCACTCACGCCACCGGCCAGTGCAAAGTCCACTTCTCCCAGGCGCAGCATTTGCAGGGCTTGGATGAGGCCCGCATTTCCAGCGGCACAGGCGGCACCGATGGTGTAGTGCGGGCCCGTGATGCCCATGTTGATAGTGATTTCGCCGGCCGGATTGTTGGCCACTGTGCGCGGATTGTGGTGGTGGGTCCAGAATTTGGTGTCGTAGTCGAACTTCGAGATGTTGTAGACCTCGTGCTCGGTTTCCACATTGCCATGCTCGGTGGTGCCTACGTAAACGCCGATCCGGCTCTTGTCGTAGTTCTCGAAGTCGAGTCCGCTGTCGTCGATCGCTTCGCGTGCGCAGTAGATGGCGACACTGCCTGCGCGTGTGCCCACACGAAGTTCTTTGCGTGTTTGATACTTCTTGGGGTCGAAGTCGCAGACGCCTGCGGGCACAGTGCCAATATAGCGCAAGTCGGCCATTTGGATACGTGCGACACCATCGAGGAGGTTCTTACGATACTCTTCGAGAGTGTTGCCGTTGGGCGAGGTCAGGCCGACGCCTGTGATGACGATGCGTGAATGCTGCATAGATAGCGGTAAGGGATACCACGAGTAGAGGTGGAACTGTCAATAGTGGAAAATTTTTGCTTCGGGGCAAATATGATTATGGATTTTCTGGAAGAGCGGTTTTTTAGTTTGGAAAAACATGCGAGGCTGTCTATCTGGTTCGCATGAACGTATTAGTTGTCGGAGGAGCGGGCTACATTGGTAGCCATTGTGTGCGTCAATTGCAGGCTGCAGGGCATCGTCCTGTAGTGCTAGATAATTTGGTCTTTGGCCACCGTTCGGCGGTGGGCGAGGGGGTGCCTTTTTATAACTGTGATCTGGGCGACCCCGAGGCGGTGGCTCCGATCCTGCGGGATGAGAAAATCGAGCTGGTGATGCACTTTGCGGCCTTCGCTTTTGTGGGGGAGTCTGTGACGGAGCCGCGCAAGTATTATGAAAATAATTTTGTAGCGACTCTGCGTTTGCTGGAAACGATGTTGGATAATGGAGTGAAAAAATTCGTTTTCTCCTCCACTTGCGCGACTTATGGTGAGCCGGAGTCGTTGCCGATTGTAGAAACCTTGCCGCAAGCTCCGATCAATCCTTATGGTCAGACCAAGTTGGATGTGGAAAACTGCCTAAAGGCCTTCGCGCATGCGTATGGGCTGAGTTTTGCGGCTTTCCGCTATTTTAACGCCGCGGGCGCTGCCGAGGACGGTCGCATTGGTGAGGACCATCAGCCGGAAACGCACCTGATTCCGCTAGTGATCGATGCGGCTACCGGGCGCCGGGAGAATATTAAGATTTTTGGCACCGATTATGATACCCCAGATGGCACTTGCCTGCGGGATTATGTGCATGTCGACGATCTGTCTCGGGCGCATATTGCAGTGTTTGAGAAGTTGGAAACACCCGGCGCGGGCCATTTCTATAATCTTGGCACCGGGCGCCCGAACTCTGTGCGCGAAATTATCGACGCGGTTGAAGCGGTGACAGGGCTTAAAGTGCCCGTGGTGGAAGACGAGCGCCGGGCGGGCGATCCGCCTGCACTGTATGCAGACTCCAGTAAGGCGCAAAATGAGCTCGGATGGGAAATTAAATTTACCGAGGTCAAAGACATTATCGAAACCGCGTGGCGGTGGCACCAGGCCAATCCTGAGGGCTTTGCGGACTAGGGCGCTGCGGCCTCTGGTGCTCGCTGCGGCCTTTGGTGCCGATTGCCACCTCGGCCAGGCAGCTTCGAGATGCGCTCTCGGAGCTGTCGACGCAGGTCCTAGAAGCCTGGTATGTAGTTCAGCGGGTTGAGGCTGCTGCCGTTTTCTTCGATGGTGACTCCATTTTCCGTGCGAGTGGAACCGCAGCCGGAGAGCCATAGTAGGGCGGTGGCGCAGCAAAGACTAAGGGCGATTTTGGAGAGACTTGATTTCATACGATTCCTTGGGTTGAGAGAGATCTGTGGCTTGTGCGACATCGATGGCCGCGTCGCCTGCAGACTTTGTCCAGCGTGCCGTGGCTGTAAAGCTCTAGTTCGTTTGCAATGTGCTTCCTCGTGCGATGGAGACTTTTTTAGGACAATTGGTGCACTTTTCTGTGCTCGGTATTGCACGCGGCGAAGTTTGTCCTATAACGCATGCATATGTCCGAAATCTTGACCAACGAAACTTTGCTCTCTGTTCGTGATTTGAAAGTGCATTTCCCTGTCAAGGGAGGCTTGCTTCAGCGCACGGTGGATGTGGTCAAGGCGGTGGATGGTGTCAGTTTTGATGTCCCCCGCGGTAAGACGGTCGGCCTGGTCGGAGAAAGTGGCAGTGGTAAAACGACGACCGGGCGGGCGATTGCTCGACTCGTGCCGATTGTTGCGGGGTCGGTGGAGTATGATGGCCGAGATCTCGCCGGCCTATCTCGCAGTGAGTTCTTTGCCTACCGTAAGAAGATTCAGGTCATCTTTCAGGATCCCTTCGGTTCGCTCAATCCACGGATGACAATCTACAGCATCATTGCGGAGCCACTGGATATACATTTCAAGGCCTGGTCCAAAGCTCAAAAGCAAGCCCGTGTGGCAGACCTACTGGAGAAGGTTGGGCTCTCGGCTGATTGGATGCAGCGCTATCCGCACCAGTTTAGCGGTGGTCAGCGTCAACGTATTGGGATCGCACGTGCTTTGGCGGTGGAGCCTGAGTTTATCGTTTGTGACGAGCCTGTGAGTGCGTTGGATGTCTCGGTGCAGGCGCAAATCGTGAATTTGTTACAGGATTTACAAGAAGAGCTAGGGCTCACGTATCTTTTCATCGCGCATGACCTTGCAGTGGTGGAGCACATTAGCGACGAGGTGTTGGTCATGACCGAGGGCAAGATTGTCGAGCAAGCCAGTGCCGACGAAATTTACAACAATCCACAACATCCATACACCATTAAGCTGCTTGAGGCGGTGCCGCAGCTGTAACAGCGGGTATTTTTCTATGCGTAAGATGGCATCGACTGGATCAGATTACATACAGCCTACTTTGTTTGATGAAGGGGCGCCGGCGCCCACGACTGAGGAGATCACGGCGCAAGAGCTCTCGCAATTTCTACGGAAGAAGTCGGCTCGGCGTCAATTGAGTGAGGATGCGACGGCTAAGGTCGCCCCACGTATTTATTGGCATTTTGGCAGTGAGACCTCTTTTTTTGAGCGTGTGCCGCACCGCTTATCGGCCAGCCCTATCTTGTCGGCGCGCACCAGCGTTTTTGATTATGAGCGTCCACAGCACGCGGGGCAGGCCTTGGTTGAGTGGACCTTTGTGGGGGATGCGATGCCCTCGATCGGGGCGCGTTTTCGGGTGTTTGATTTAAAGGCGGCGAAGTGGATCGGTTCCGGGCGCATCGAAGAAGATCGCGACGAGGTCTTTGCCTTTCTAGTGGCAGGCCTGTGGGCCGATTTTTATCGTTTTGAACAGGATTGTAGTGGCTTGGTCGTCGTTATTTTTGATCGTAAGAAAGCTTAGTTTTTTGTGTTTCCTCTATTTTCGGCATCGTCATCTGTAATTTCTGTGCTTGACTGATTCTGTATCGAGTGAGGAATCAATTATATGTTTTACCGTCGCGATATTGAAGATAAGAAAAGGCCTAAGCCCATGCGGTCATTTTCTCCCGACGCTATAGTTAGTTTTGAGGCTGCGGAGCCTCCCAAAAAGGGAGGTACGCTTTGGTTCGTGGCGGCAGTTTTTTTGATGATCACGGTGATTGCTGCGCTGGTCGTTATTTTGCAGCTCTATTTCTCCCATGAGCGTAAAAATGTCGTGAGTTCCGAAGGCATGGGGAATGCCGAACAATTGGAGCGTCGCCTTGCGGAGCAGATGGAGGCCGCTCGCGCGGCAGAGGACTCGCGTGCCAGTCGTGCGCCCGATGCATATGAGCTATTATCGGAACCGAAGCTGTTGCAGGCTTATCTAAGTGCAAATGGTGGTCGAGAGGAGCTTTTTTCGCTGGAGACTATGCAATTGGAGGGGCAAGTCACTTGGGCGGGGCAGCAGCAGACATTCGAATTGTTTAAGCTCAACTCAAATTTGATGCGTTTGACATTAAATGATGGCGAGAGGACGACCGCCTTTGGCTTTGATGGTCAGTCATTTTGGCAGTCCACTGAAGATGAATCCATGGCGGGGGGCGTCAGTTACAGTTTGCTGAGCCTAGCTGAGCAGGAGCGTTTCTTTGCTTGTCGCCGCTTTTTTGATCCTTTGATGGCTTATGCATTGCGTGGCCAAGGGACCTTACAAGTCATTGAGTTTGGAGAATGGCAGGGGAAAACTGCGATTCGTGTGCAACTACGTGGTGCTAGTTCAAATAGAATTGATGTGTTTGTGAGTCCGAAGACTTTGCGAGTGATCGGGCTGATTGAAAGAGTTCGAACCACCGGTGTGGAACGTTCCGTCGCATATAGTGATTTTCAGAATGTGGATGGCTACTATATCCCATTTCGCCGTGAAGCAATGCTTGGTGGTGAAACTGTTTATGACATGAAGGTCACTTCATGCCGTCCGAATGAAGATGTGCCCTCGGCGGTTTTCATGCTCCCAGACCAATTGGCTAACTCAGCGCGCTAGCTTTAGCGGTTCCATTCGACAAGCTGCCTATTTGGGTACTATAGTACTAGGAAATATACGAATAAACCCAAATTAAGTATGGAAGTGAATCAACCTAAACGAATGTTTAGCCTGCGATGGCTAGTAGCGGTCTCTATTTTCTTTCTCGCGCTACTCAGTGTGGCGATTTGGTTTATGTGGCCACGTGATACAGTTGAAGTAGATCCATACGTTCGAGATTATGGAACTTTGGAGCAATTGACACGGTTCTCGAACTTTCGCTTGGCCTATTTGCGAGCGAATGGGGGGGAGGCTTCGTTGGACAGTTTACAGAGTGTGAGGGTGACAGGTGTTTTTGAGAGTGGAGGGCAGAGTTTGCCTTTTTTTTCGCTTAAGCGTCGCCCGAGTCAGAGCATCACTACGATCACATTTCCTAATTACGAGCTCACTTATGTTGTGAATGGCGATCTTATTTGGCAGCGCTTACTCGTTCCTGGGGCGGCTCCGCTCTATGAAGTGAAGACGGGGGATGAAGCAGCAGCGCTCGCTCGCATGGGTGATTTTTTCGATCCGATTATGCGAGTTTTACTTTTTGATGAAGGCACTATAGAACGCCTGTCTCCGAGTAGTTGGATGGGGACTCCTGCTGTGAAGGTTGAATTCATTACAAAGGATGGAGATATGCGTGCCTACGCGTATGTGGAAATTGAGAACATGCGGCCACTGGTCAGAGTGGAAGAACTTGCAGGTGGGCAAGAGCGGAAAGTTCTCTATAGTGATTACCGGTCCGTGAGTGGAATGCAGGAGCCTTTCTTAGTGGAGACATACCTGAATGATGTGCTTGAGAGTCGAGTGATCTTAGAAAAGAGTGGCGTCAATGTTGGAGCGGTTGCCTCTTTGTTTCAGCCGCCTCAGGACTTGGTGCCCCTGCAAATCGAGGAAATGTCACCTGCGTCGGTGAACTCAGCAGCCGAGGCGCCAGCGCCGTCAGAATGATTTTTCTAAATTTAAGAGTCTCATCTCTTACTATCCCTTAGTGCGTCTGTTGTAGCAGTTTGTAGTTAACATTGATTTCAGCTTCTTGTGTCGAGTCTGCAAGTTGCTCTGGATAATCGAATAGCGATAGAATTGCACCTATATTAGCTTCGCACTTTTCGATGATAATTTGATTTTGCAATACTTCGTCTATGTAGGTCTCGACCTTAAAGGGTTCCTGCATGCCGGCTACGTCGCGATAGTCGTTATATAGAGTCTTGCGTATGCGCCCGTCTGGCAGTTGCTCGATTCGAGCCAGTTGATGCATGGTGCGGATATCGAAATAGGACGTCGCTTGCCGGTTAAATTTATCGGGGGCAAAGTCCACCTTCAATGTCTCGGTGCCTTGCCATTGGCTTGAAGATAAGTGCTCAATCTTGCCTTGATTGAGGAGTAATACACTCATGGTCGAATCGAAGAATTTTCCCATTTGAGCTAGTGATTGACCTTCTGGGCCTGTTTTTAGTTCGTATTTAGGTGCTTCTCCTTCTTTTTTTACTCGTTGCCAGACTACCGGCCCATTCACACCGAATGTTAAGTCGTATTCACGCATTTTAAATGTGGTTAAGCTCTTGTCCGGCTGCCGCTTAATCGAGAAAAAAGGCATTTCTTTGCCTTTGTTTATCATCACACCAGCATTGCGAATACTCAATATCGCTCTAATACTGGCTTCGCCTCCATTTGCTTTGAGGTAAGCTGAACGGAAATTGTTTAGCTGTGTTAACTCCTCCATGGTGCCGTAGGCCTTAGAACTGATCTCAGTATTTTCGAAAGTGGGCGTGCTAGGCCAAGAAAAATAAACGACGCCAGCGAGTAAGCTACACAGGAATGCAACGCCTGCGTAGGGCCACCACCATTGATATCGATCATTAATCCACTCTATTAGCATGTTCCCAGCAATGCGAATCCACCGCTTTTTAACAAGTTAAAGATGAAAAAAAGCGTTATGTGTTCTATTTTTGCGCCATTGCGACCTTGTGTGGTAGGATGCCTAAGGGCCGTATTAGATCTGATCTAAAGTAGTCATGCGCTACTATCTTAGCTGACGAGTATTTGAGACTGCGTGGATATCAGTAGTGTTTTGAATAGCATCGCCACCGAGGAGCGCTTGCACTTCTTATGAGTGTATGTGTTATCTCTCGCAATGAATGGACCTATATATCGATTCTTGTTTTTGGCCCTATTGGGCCTAGAGGCGATTACTCTGGCTCCTCTAGCCTTCGGTGAACAATCGTCTGCGTTGCCAGCACTTGCTGCGATTGAGCCGCCAGCTGCGGAATTGGCGGAGCATATGACTCAACTGCAAGTCTATACCCACAAACTATCGCTCTCACTGGCGGCTAATAATCGCCCCTTGGCTCGATTCTATTTGCATGAGTCGGTGGCCAAGCTCAAGCAGATGCAGGAAATCTTTCCAGAATATGAGGGCCAGCCGATTGCACTCTTGATTGATCGCTTGGCGCTCGAGTCTTATCAGCCACTGGATACCTTACTACGGCAGGCGGACACAGCTAGCAGCAGCCAGGGGTTTGATCATGCGCTTGAAGTTATAGTGAAAGCCTGTAATGCCTGCCATCTCTCCTGCGAGGCTCCGATTCGAATTCAACGTAATCACAGCAACCCGTTTATGCAGGATTTTAATCCATAAGTGGCGGTGGCCTTTTTTATCATGCGAAAGCTGCAATTTATAATTCTACTGTTTTGTTTGTGGGGCCGTGTGTGCTGTGCCGCTGAGGCTGTGGTGCCGGTCATTCCCACTATGGTTACTGTGTGCGCGCGCACTGGGGCGGATGTAGCAGAGGACTCGACTGTGCTACGTCGAAGCTTGGGCTTTATCGTAGAGCAAGAGGGCTTTTTGCTGACCACGTATGAGAGTTTAACCGTTCCGGAAACTGGCACACTTTTGCCTCGAATCGAGGTGCAGTTGAGCTCCGGCGCGGCGCAACAAGCCTACCGCGCACGAGTGATCGGGGTGGAGCCGACCCTAAATTTCGCAGTTTTGAAGATTGAGAGCGATGCCAGTTTTGAGGTGTCGACGATTTTGGGGGATCGCGAGTTACTTCCTGGCGAGCCGATCTTCGCACTCACTCAAGCGGATCGACCCGAGCTGCATTTAGTAAGTGGGCGTTTGCAGTCTTTAAATAGTAAAGAGTGCTATCAACAAGACCTGACTGCCACCATGTTAGCGGCTGAGATTGAGATCCCGTCTTCAGGCATCGGTGGCCCCGTCTTTGATGGCACTGGCGCGGTGATCGGAATGTATACTGGTTATCATCCGCCCGAGGATGAAGATGAACACCTGGATGAGGAGGCGGAACTGACTCACATCTTACCTATCTTTCTGGCATTCAATATTTACGATAGCATCAAGCAACGCCAAAGCCTGGCCTCTCCTTGGACCGGATTCTCCGTGCGTCCCCTAAATGCCATGGAGCAGCAGCAGTTCCCTATTGCTCAGGGCAAGTTTACTGGTGGTATTGCGCTGGAATATATTTGGGAGAATAGTCCCGCCCAAGCGATGGGCTTAAAGGTCGACGACATCTTACTCCGTTTCGCCTATTATCCGATTCATTCTCCTGCTGATTTCCAAAAGTGGCTCTACCTGTATGGGGTCGGGCGCACGGTAAAGCTTTATATACTTCGTGAGGGAGAGATTTTGCTGCAGGAATATACCATCGAGGAACGGCCTGCTTGGGCGATCCCGCAGTAGTTTTGGCGCGGCAGGCACAAAAAAACGCGCTCTCGTTATGAGAGCGCGTTAGGCATTAAAATGCGTGGGGTGCGGTTATGCAGGTGTGACTTCTGTCGCACATGGTCCCTTTGGACCGCTGCCGATTTCGAAAGATACTTGTTGACCGTCTTCGAGGGAGGCATAGCCGTCCATTTTGATTTCAGAGTGGTGGACAAAGAGATCTTTGCCGCCATCTTCTGGTGTGATGAATCCGTAGCCTTTTTCAGCGTCGAACCATTTTACGTTTCCTGTGCTCATATACTTGTGTTTCTTATTTTAATCACAGATTCTCGCCGTTTGCGAGCATCTGCGCGGCAGTTTGTATCGGATGGATTGAGCTTTGTCGCTAATAATCGTAGCCTTGTTTTTATTTGATGAATGACGACGTCAAATTAGCTGGTTTTGAAATGAAATCACCCGTTTGAAGCGCTTGTGGCTTACTCATTCGGGGCGTTTCATTTCTCGGGGCGACTAGCTGTTTAGCTCTTTAACTGCGTGGTCTGGTGACGATCTGATTAAATCTTTTGCTAAAACAAGCTTGTTGTCGCAATGGTTCGCTGTCCTCTTGACCTGCAATCAAATATATAGATATAACTTATCTTATTATTGTGAAAAAAAGAAATAAAGCGCAACGTGTGGCCCTGTTGGGGACATTGGGGGTCTTGCTATTCCTCGTGGGGAGCTGCGTCCTTGTATTATTCTGGGCTGCCAAATCGGAAGATTCCGAAATCGCGGAATCGATTCGCAAGACGATCGGTATTCCGGAGCCGGAATCTGCGCAGCCTGCGTCCGTCGTGCCAGCGCAGCAACCCGTAATTGCGGACCCTCAACAGAATGAGCCGGCTATTGTGGCCGAAGCAGCTGCGCTGCCTGAAATTACTTTTAAGGAGATTGCCGCGCAGCGGCATTTGTGGCCGAAAGAACTGACTCTGAAACTGGCGGTGCGTGTGCCGATTCGTTACAATGGAAAAGATTATGGTTTTATGGAGTTTTCCAAGGGGCTGCCGATCTTAGTCGATAGTTTATCGGCTGGGGGCGAGATTTTTTGCCGTATCGATGGCAACTATCTCAGTCTCTCTGTCTATGAGACCGACTTTTATGGTTGGTTTAAGCAGAAGTATGGCGATCGTTACGATGTGCAGCCAGTCGTGGTCGACATGGGGACTAAGGCCACTTCGCGCTATCGACTCGGGACTGAAAAGGGAGAGGCTGCATTTTGGGCGGAAATGCGCATTTGGTGTCATCAAAACTATGAGGCAGTCACTCTAATCGTTGCAGAGGACGGCTTAGTCTTTATGTGGCTGCCCAAAGAAGATGCGCCGATCGATTTTGCGCTCGAAGCGCGGGAGGTCGCCCGGCAGTTTTTACTCAAGCGCGCAAAATATGGAGGCCGCGAAAACTATGCCGCCTGTGAAATTCGTAACCCTGTTACGAATGAGTTGCTAGGAGAATCCTCTATTTTCATACCACGCCTATAGCGGGTCGCGCTTCGCATAGACACGAGGGGTGCGACTTGTTGCGTTTCGACGGCTGTTGGGAATGCGGCCTGCATTTTTTAATCGCGGTTTTGTTGTGAGGTCCACTAGTTTGCCAAGATGGAATTTACGATTCAATCGCCCATCGATATGCACTTGCACCTGCGTGAAGGTGCCATGCTGGAGCGCGTCACCCCGCTGACAGCGGAGCACTTTTCGGCGGCCATTATCATGCCCAACTTGGTGCCGCCAGTTGATAATCTGGAACGCCTGCTTCAGTATCGGAAAGAGATCGAAGCCGCTCGGGGCGATCATGCTGGGGAGGTCTTTGATCCGCTAATGATGCTTTTCTTTCGTCAATATTCCGAAGCCGAGCTGATTGCAGCGCGCGAGCACATCTTTGGCATCAAGCTCTACCCAGCGGGCGCCACCACAAATAGTGAAGCGGGCGTGAAGGCGCTGGATGAGGTGGAGGAGACCTTCGCCTTGATGGAGAAAATGGGCATTCCATTGATGATTCATGGGGAAACACATGGCTTCGTGATGGATCGGGAAAAAGAGTTCCTTCCCGTCTACGAGAACTTGGCTGAGAAGTTTCCAAAGTTGAAAATCACGATGGAGCATATCACCACCCGTGACGCAGTCGGACTGTTAGACCGCTATGAAAATCTGTACGCAACGGTCACACTGCATCACCTTGTTATCACGCTCAACGATGTGGCCGGCGGCTTACTGAATCCGCACCTCTTTTGTAAGCCCATCGCTAAGCGCCCCGAAGATCGCGAGGCATTGCTACAAGCCGCACTCGCCGCTCATCCTAAGTTGATGTTTGGTAGCGATTCCGCCCCGCATCCGATCTCCAAGAAAGAGTGCTGTGGTTGTGCCGCGGGGCTCTTTACGGCCCCGGTTTGTTTGCCGATTCTGGTCGAACTCTTCGAAAAGCACAATGCCCTCGATAATCTGCAAGCCTTCGTCAGCGGCAACGCTCAACGCATCCACGGATTCACCGCAGCTAGCAAGACTGTGAAACTGGAAAAGCTCGGCATGCAAGTGCCTGAGCGGTATGGCGACGTCGTGCCTTATCGTGCGGGGGAGACACTGCCATGGGCGGTTACAGATATTTCCTGAGAGAGCTCATTGCGTATGGAAGAAAAGAACGTTTACATTCAAGCCCTCGAGGCCGAGCAAGCGGGCGATTGGGCGAAAGCGCATGCATTGGTGCAGGATATGGTGACCGCGGAAGCGGCGTGGGTGCATGCTTATTTGCACCGTGTCGAGGGCGACGAAGCGAATGCGGCTTATTGGTATAATCGGGCGGTGCAGCCTGTTTGCACGACGAGTCTCAATGCCGAATGGCGAGCGCTATATGATGAATTGTTTGCAATCGGGCGTAAATAGTACACTGCGTGTTCTCGTGAAATCTTCACTCTTCGACCTGATGTTCATGTGCTCTTGAGCTCTGAAGCGCTCACTTGTTTTTATTGTCATCTAGGATGATCTGCTAATTCTTCTGTTATATGAACGCATTCCAGTCTAATTCACGTAAAGTTCGAATCGCCCTGATCCAAGGACGGGAGCAAGGGAGTGCGCAAGCCGATCTGGACTACACGATTGATCGCATTCGCGAGGCCGCGAATGCGGGTGCGCAGATAATTTGCACACAAGAGTTGTTTAATACTCCTTATTTTTGCCGCACTCAAGATCCTGACTTGTTCGACTTAGCGGAACCCATTCCCGGGGCGACGACACAGGCGCTCGAAGTTGTGGCGGCCGAGCTGGGGGTCGTCATTGTCGCATCGCTCTTTGAGCGTCGCGCGGCGGGCGTGTATCATAATACGGCCGCGGTGATCGATGCCGATGGTCGCTATCTTGGTAAATACCGTAAGATGCACATTCCTCAAGATCCCGGTTTTGAGGAGAAATTTTATTTCACGCCGGGCGACCTCGGCTATAAGGTCTGGGATACTAAGTTTGGTAAAATCTCCGTATTGATCTGCTGGGATCAATGGTATCCTGAAGCGGCGCGGATGGCAGCACTTGCCGGGGCGGAAATTATCTTTTATCCGACCGCAATTGGTTGGTTGCCTGAGGAGAAAGCTGAGCTTGGAGTCGCTCAGCATACTGCCTGGGAAATGGTGCAGCGAGGCCATGCAGTGGCGAATGGTTGCTATGTTGCTGCGGTTAATCGCACTGGAGTTGAGGGAGATACCGAGTTCTGGGGCCAAAGTTTTGTCGCCGATTTCTATGGGCAAATTGTCGAACGTGCGCCGGTTGAGAACGAGTATATTTTGATGGCCGATTGTGATTTAAAAGCACTGGAGGATATGCGTCGTATCTGGCCCTTCTTCCGCGATCGTCGTATCGATAGTTATGCCAACGTTACGAAGCGAATGATCGACGAGTAGCACCTAGCGCAAAGAAGAGATCGTTGAACGTTCAATGTTTGCGATTCATTTATTTTTTTTAATGTCTACATTCGAAACACCTAAAGAACTGGCTTACCGTTTCCCTGCCGAATGGGAGCCACAATCTGCTATTTGGTTTGCCTGGCCTGTGCGCCGTTCTCTTTGGCCTGATTGTTTCGATCGGGTTCGTGAGCAACTGGCTGCTCTTTACATGTTGGCCGCGCGCTATCAAGCTGTACGTGTGCTATGCGCCGCTGCCGAACAGCCCTACCTGCTCGAATTGATGTCGGCTCACGGCGACACCGCCAAGGTGGAGCTTTATGATTACCAGAGCGATGACGTGTGGATACGCGATTTTGGACCTCTCTTTCTCATTCATGATCAGCGGCGCGAGCTCTGCATCGCGGACTGGCGTTACAATGCTTGGGGGAATAAATTTCCCGACCAGCAAAAGGACGATCGTGCTTCCGAATGGATCGCCGATCAGTTGGGCATTCGTCGCTTTGCCTTCGATCAAGTGCTTGAAGGTGGCGCCGTTGAGAGTAATGGTGCGGGACACATTTTAACGACTGAAGTGGTGGTGCTGAATCCCACACGTAATGGTGACACGACTGCGGCTCAGGTCGAACGCGAGCTCACCAGTGGTCTGGGGGCGAATCAAGTGCTCTGGCTGCACGACGGTTTGGTCGGGGATGATACCGATGGTCACATTGATAATCTCGCACGTTTTTTTAAAGCCGATGGCATATTGATCGCTCACGTGGCCGAGTCCACCGATGCGAATTATCCCGCGCTGACTGAAAACCTGCGACGGGCGCAAGATTTTCGCACGCCGGCAGGCGCCCCCTTCACTTGTGTGAAATTGCCGCTGCCGGCACCGATCACTCATGCGGGCGAGCCACTTGCTGCCAGTTATTTAAATTTTGTCGTTCTGAATGGGGCGGTGCTCGTGCCTACCTACAATCAGCCAGAAAACGATGCCGCCGCGATTCGGATTATTGGAGATTGTTTCCCCGGGCGTGAGATTGTTGGTGTGGATTGCACGGACATCATTAAAGAGGGCGGCGCACTTCACTGTATGAGTCAGCATCAGCCTGCGGTTTAAAATTTCGCTGGAAGCATCAGCCTGGCTCTTTGTTTGGCATGAGTGGACCTTGTCGGCCGGGGGCTTTTGCGGAAGGCAGTCCGTAGTGCTGCCTTCCAGCTATGTAAATTAGAGGAACTTCGTGGTGGCGCTGTTTTTTACATTTTTGAGCCCGGCGACATCGCCTTGATACATCAGTTCTCCGCCGGCTTCGCCGCCGTCGGGGCCGATTTCAATGATGTAGTCCGCGTCTTTAATCACTTCTAGGTGGTGCTCGATCACCACCACTGTGTGGCCCTTGTCCACTAGGCGATGTAGGAGCTCGATCAAGCGCTCGACGTCGCTGAGGTGCAATCCGATGGTGGGCTCTTCTAAAATGTAGAGGTTGCCCTGGCCTTTGTTGTATTGACGTTCTTTGAACGTTGGCTGTCCCTTGGCGAGTTCGCTGACGAGTTTCATGCGCTGCGCTTCACCGCCGGAAAGTGTGGGCGAGTATTGCCCGAGTTCAATATAACCGAGTCCGGTCTCGACCATGAGCTGCATTAGACTGCTAAGCTGGGTGTGGAAACTGAAAAATTCGGCGGCCTCTTCGAAGCTCATTTTTAAAACATCGGCGATGCTCTTGCCATTCCAACGCAGCTCATCGAGCTCGGCTCCGTAACGGCGTCCATTGCAGTCTTCGCAGGTGACGTGGGTGTCGGGCATGAAGTTCATTTCCAGTTTCACTCGACCCGCGCCTTTACAGGTTTCGCAGCGTCCCCCCTTGGTGTTGAAGGAAAAGGTGCCGGCGGTGTAGCCGCGCATGTTGGCCTCGGGGAGCTTTGCGAAAATGTCACGAATAATATCGAAGGCGCCGATGTAGGTCGCCGGCGTGGAGCGCGGTGTCTTGCCGATCGGAGAATGGTCGACCTCGATCACTTTACGAATCGTTTCTGCGCCCTGAAGGGACTTGAAACTATTCGATGTTCGACGTTCGATGTTCGATGTTCGATGTTCCTCCGTATGCAATGCTTTCGGCGTCAATTTCTCTGCCTTGGTTTCAATCGCAGCTTCCACCAGCGGTTTGAGCAGCGCGCGGATCAGCGTGCTTTTACCTGCGCCAGAGACGCCGCAGACGACATTGAGTCGTTGCTTGGGCAGGGCGAGATCGAAGCCTTTTAGGTTTCGAAGTGCGGCACCTTGCAGTGCAATCCAAGCCTCGTTGCCTTTCTTCTTGCGCGGACTCCAAGCGGCGGGCAGTTCGCGGTGTGCGCCACGGAGCGGGTGCGCCATTTGTTGGCGCAAGTACTGTGCGGTCAGCGAGCGTTTGCTTTTCTTAATTTTGCTTAGCTTGCCACTGGCGACAATTTCGCCGCCGTGGATGCCTGCCGCGGGGCCGAGGTCGATGATTTGATCGGCGTGGCGCATGGTGGCTTCGTTGTGTTCGACGATCACCAAGGTATTGCCGCGCGCGCGTAATTGCTTGAGCGAGCTGAGTAACTTTTCGTTGTCACGGGCGTGTAAGCCGATGGAGGGCTCATCCAGCACGTAGAGCACGCCCGATAAGTTGGAGCCGAGCTGCGCGGCCAGTCGAATGCGCTGCGCTTCGCCTCCGGAGAGGGTGGCGGTGGCACGGTCGAGGCCGAGGTAGTCGAGCCCGACGCGATCCATGAAACGCATGCGCTCCTCAATCTCGGGCAGTAGCTCGTTCAACACTGTTTCACTACGCTTGTTGGTTTTAATTTGCTTGAGTACCCCTAGCAGCTTGGAAGGAGTCAGGCTCAGCAATTCTGGGAGTGAAACAGAGTGGGGAACGTCGAACGTCGAACGTCCAAGGTCCAGTTTTGTATGCTTTGATTTCTTATTCGATGTTGAGCGTTCGATGTTCGATGTTCGACGTTCATTCAGTGGCAAGCGCACCGCGCGACTCAGTTCGTTCAGGCGGGCGCCATGGCAGTCGGGGCAGGTTTCGCCATCGTCGAAGTCGTCCAGGTGGTCGACGCTGGATTCTTCTTCCTGGCTCATCCACTCAAAGAGTTGCCCGTAGCCGCGACAGGTGGGGCACCAGCCGCGTGGGCTGTTCCAGGAGAAGTGCTTCGGGTCGAGTTCGGGAAAGGCCTCGCCGGTCGCCAGGTCGGTGCGCTTGGTGGACAGTCGTGAGAGCAAATCGCCCTCGCTGGAAAGCAAAAAGGCGCTGCCTTTGCCGAGGCGGAGGGCTTCCTTCAGGCTCTGATGGGCGCTGGATTTGGCATCGGATGCGGAGAGGGCCGTCACGATGAGATCGATGTCGTGTTCCTTGTAGCGGTCGAGCTTTTTGAAGTGGCTCAGCTCGGTGAGTTGGCCATCGATACGTAGCATTTCGTAGCCGTGCTCGCGTGCCCAGTTGGCCAGTGGTTCGTGGTGCCCCTTGCGCCCGCGGATTAGCGGGGCGCACAAGTAGAGTGCATCGAAGCGCTTGCGTCCGATCTTGAAACTTGAGCCCGGTCCTTTGTATTCGTCTAGCAGTGCATCCAAGCGCTTTTGCAGCTGGGATTCGCTTTGGCTGACCACCGCTTCGCATGATGTAGGGGAATGTTGAATACCGATGCGTGCGTAAAGTAGCCGCAGGTATTGCGCTACTTCGGTGATGGTGGCGACGGTGGATTTGCGGGTGCCCTTGGTGACGCGTTGCTCAATCGCCACCGTGGGAGCGATGCCGCTCAACTCATCGACTTCAGCGCGCGGCATCTGCTCCACAAATTGACGCGCGTAGGCCGACATCGATTCCATGAAGCGGCGTTGCCCTTCGGCGAACACGATGTCGAAGGCCAGCGTGGATTTGCCCGAGCCGGAGACTCCTGTGATGACGGTGGTCTGGCCGTGCGCAATTTCGCAGCTGACGTTCTTTAAATTATGCTCGCGCGCACCGCGAATGCGGAGAGAATTTGAGTTGGCAGTCGACTGTTGGTTGTAGGAGGATTCGGGCTCGGCGGCTTGTAAGTCGGCGGTCTCCACAAGTGGAGCCCCTACGAGGGCTTCGCGTAGGTAGCTGGCGGTTTCGCAGACGGTGTCAGCGATTTGTTCGGGTGTGCCTTGCGCGATGATTTGTCCGCCGGCAGAGCCCGCTTCGGGCCCGAGCTCGACGATCCAGTCGGCTACTTTGAGAATGTCGATGTTGTGCTCGATCACGATCAAAGAGTGGCCTACATCGACCAGACTTTGCAGTACCCCGATCAGACGTTTGACGTCAGCGCGGTGCAGTCCGGTGGTGGGCTCGTCGATGAGAATCATCGCATGATTCTGAGTGTGGCGAGCCGAGCGTGGGGAGGGGGCTGCGGATAGTTTGCTGAGGTATTTAACCAGTTTCAGACGTTGTGATTCGCCGCCAGATAAGGTGTTGAGCGCCTGGCCCAATTTTAGATAGCCGAGCCCGACATCGACTAGGGGCTGTAGGCTGCGAGTGATCTTTTTGTTGTCACCAAAGAATACGACCGCGTCGTCGATATCCAGATCAAGAATGTCGGCGATGCTCTTGCCGTTGTATTCGATTTCCAGAACTTCGTCTTTGAAGCGCTTGCCCTCGCAGGTTTCGCAGGGCACGAAAATGTCGGAGACGAATTGCATCTCGATCCGCTCGAAGCCGAGCCCCGAGCAGGTGTCGCAACGTCCGTCGCCGCTGTTGAAGGAAAAATGCCCGGGGCCCATGCCGGCGGCTTGAGCGGCTTCGAGCTTTGCAAAGCACTTGCGAATTTCGTCCCATGCCTTGCTATAACTGGCAGGATTGGAGCGAGGGGTTTTACTCACCGGGCTCTGGTCGATGAGTACCACTTCCGAAAGTGGCAGCGTGGACTCGATGTCTTGAATACTGGCAGGCTCTTCGACGGTGAGTCCCTTTTGTGCGAGTAGATTCTGGTAAATGACATTGTTGAGCAGAGTGCTCTTGCCGGATCCGGAGACTCCGCTCAGACAGACGAAACTTTGCTGCGGAATGTGCAGCGTGAGCTCGTGGATGTTGTGCTTGCTCGCGCCGTAGATGGATAGCAGTGGAGAGTGGGTCGTTGAGAGTGGGGCGTTGCCTAGGCGGCGTTCTTGGGGCCGCTCGATGGTTTCGCGGCCAGAAAGATAGCGGCCGGTGTTGGTATCCGATTCTAGGATACGTTCGAAGCTGCCGCTGAAGCTTAGCTGTCCGCCGTGGACGCCGGGGCGGGGGCCAATTTCGATCAAGTTGTCGGCGGCGCGCATGACTGCCTCGTCGTGTTCGACCACGACGACGGTGTTGCCGAGGCCGGTCAGTCGTCGTAGGATCGAAATGAGTCGATCCATGTCGCGCGGGTGCAGTCCCACCGAGGGTTCATCCAAAACGAAAAGTGTATCCACCAGCGAAGAGCCGAGGCAGGACGTTAAATTGACGCGCATGGTTTCGCCCCCCGAGAGACTGCGCGAACTGCGATCGAGCGTAAGGTAGCCGAGGCCGACTTGGTCGAGAAAACTGAGTCGCGACAGAATCCCGGAGAGCGCGGAGTCTTCATGAGTTGGAGTTCCGCCTTTAGGTGGCAGCGTAGAATCTGAATGGCCGCCTAAAGGCGGCACTCCCAGCAATAAGCTGAGTAGTTCGCTCACACTCTTTTGATACAGATCCGGCAGGGTGTGGCCTTGCCATTTCCAGTTCAACGACTCCGGTTTTAACCGTGCGCCGTGACATTCGGGGCATTCGGTATAGCTGCGGAACTTGGAGAGAAAGACCCGCACGTGCATCTTATACAGGTTTTTATTGAGCCAGTCGAAAAAGCGATGCACGCCATACCATTGATTGCGGTCTTCGCGATAGTTGGGCTCACCCTCCATCACGAATTTGAGCTCTTTCTTGTTGAGCTTCGACCAAGGGATGTGGGTGCGGATTCTGTGTTTTTTGGCGGCGCGCTGCAGGTCGCGTAAGCTCTCGCTATACACTTCCCCTTGAAAGGCGCGAATGGCACCCTCGTCGATCGACAGGCTGTGGTCGGGAATGACCAATTTATAGTCGATTTCGATCACACGGCCAAAGCCGCGGCATTCCGCACAAGCGCCGAGCGGGGAGTTGAAAGAGAACAAGGCAGGACTGGCGGGGCGGAAGCTTTGCCCTGAGACGGGGGAGCGGAGACCATGCTTGAAATGCGCCAGGGCTTTGCCATCCGCATCAAAAATATCGATTTGTCCCTGTCCGAAAGCAAAGGCGGTCTGCAAGGCCTCAATTGCGCGCGAGCGAGCGCCTGCATTCAGCTTTGTGATACGATCCTGAATGACGTAGAGGGGGGAGGGGAGCTCGGGAACTGCGTCCTTGTCCTTTAAGAGTGTATCAATGCGCTCGAGTTGGCAGTTCTCATCGCTGCGGCTACTGTGACATAGCACGCGGGTGTAACCTTGGCCGCTGAGATTTTTAAGGATTTCCTGCCAGTCTAAATTTTCCGGTTTCTCGACTGGAAAGGTGAGGAGCAGTGTGTGGTCTGGGAACTTCGCCAGCAGCTTTTTCCAGGCCGACTGTGGGTTGTCGTCGGTGATTGGTTCGCCTGTGGCGGGATCGTAGAGCGTGGCGACGTTGGCAAACCAGACCTTAAAATAGTCGGCCAATTCCGTGATGGTGCCCACCGTGGAACGCGAGGTTTTGACCGTGTTGGATTGCTGGATCGCGATAGAGGGGCGGATATTGTGCACGCTGTCCACCTTCGGCCGGTCCAGCAGATCCATGAATTGACGCGTATAGGGGGAAAAAGTCTCTACGTAGCGGCGTTGCCCCTCGGCGTGCAGCGTTTCAAAGACCAAGGAGGACTTGCCGGCGCCACTCAGTCCAGTGACCACCGTCAGTTCACCGATCGGTAGATCGAGGTCGAAGCCTTTTAGATTATTTTGGCGGACGCCGCGCAGCTGGATGTATTCTTTTTTTCTGGGCATGGATAGTGGAACTTTGAGCATTATTTTGCAGAGGTCGAATCCCAGATGAATTTATTTGAATATTTTTGTCGGGACGGGGTGAACGTCCAACGCTGAACGTCCAACGTCCAATTTTGAATCAGGAGACGGGTGCGCCTATTTTATTCAGAGGTCAGAGGACAGAGGTCGGAGGACAGAGGTTGGAAGCTAATCGCTGCGAATCAGTTCGTTCTGGAAATTACGGTATGTGCCATTTTTGCGAGGCGGGAAGTGTTATCACTTAACAATATTCAACATTGGACGTTGGACGTTGGATGTTCGACGTTCCCCCCCCCCCGACGTTCCCCCCCTCCTCGCTTTACAGTTGCCAGTTCGCCTTTTTAAGCACGCTCTCTGCACTATGAAGCCACGTATTTTAATCGCTGAGTCGACCACGCCTGATGGGGCACCCATGTCGCTGTATGAACACGATGGTGCGTATTCCATTAGTTTCCGAGGTCAGGAACTCATGCACTCGAAGGCTTCGGCCTCCGAATTGTTGCTGGGTAAGATGGGGATCGAGACGATTATTAAAGCGCCTCAGCCGAAGGTGATGATCGGTGGCTTGGGACTGGGCTTTACTCTGCGCACCGTCCTTGCTGGCTTGGGGCCCGAGGCGCAAGTCGACGTGGTGGAGCTGGTGCCTAAGGTGGTGGAGTGGAATCGGGAATACCTTAAAGACTTGAACGGCGCCCTTTTGGATGATCCACGAGTAAATGTGATCGAGGCCGATGTGGTCGCTCGCATTCGGGAAGGTGAGGCGCAAAGTTATGACGCCATGATTCTGGATGTGGATAATGGGCCAACGGGCATGGTGAAGGAGAGTAATAATTCGCTCTATTCGCACAAGGGACTGCGGGCAGTGCGTAAGCACTTAAAACCCAGTGGGAGGGCTGCCTTCTGGTCGGCGGGCGATGATCCACACTTTAAAGCACGCATGGAAAAAGTCGGCTTCCGTGTCGGTCATATCCGAGCTAAAGTCCACGAACGCTCTAAGCGCGCGGCTTATGTGATCTATGTGGCGGACAAGTAGGCGAGCCCTTGCTCTCGCGCTTTCGTCAGCTTACTTAAGCGCTTTGCGGCTCTATTTGCAGCTGGTTCAGCCTGAGTTGCAATCAACATTACACAGGAGCCTGTAGCACTGAATTTGGTTGGCACTCTAAATGGATCTGCCAACTTTTGTTCATGGGCTGTGGATCTTTCTCTCCAGTAGTGGAAAGATGGGACAGCCCTGGCAGATAATTCTACCAGGGCTGGAAATTGAGAGCCTTTCCAGGCTAGTGGCTGGTATTATCTACTTTTCGATAATTTGGAAGGCGTTGATCCCCGTGCGGCGGCCGCAGGTGCCTCGCAGCTTGAATGAACTGGCTGTCTGGTTGCGGAAGACGACAAACTCTTCGCCGTCGATCGCTGTGCCCGGGCTGGTGGCGGTGGATTCTTCATAGCTGCCGTCCCATTCATGGTCGGTGTCGAGCATGTAGCGGGTTTCCTGAGTCGTCCAAGTGCCGCCGACATCGGTTTTGAACTCGACCTTCATTTCGGCGGGCACAGTTTCGCCGGTTTTACGTCCACCCCAGTAAACATAAACATCGTATGTGGCGTAAGGGATGTTGCTCACAGTGGCCGCCGTCGAGGAGGCGTTGCTCACCGCGCGGGTGCCACGCATCAATAAGGAGTCTGCCTCGTAGGGAGCGCTGTAGGTCGGAGTGGCGTTGGTGTAGTAGTAAGGCGTGTTGCTGAACGATATGTCTACGCTTGTGGCGGCACCGCTATCGTCGACTACGTCGGTAAGCGTTTCGTTGTTGACGGTTGTATTGTTCCAGTTGGGCATCGGGATGTAACCGGCCACGTCTGTCGAGGCGAGCTCGGCGCCCGCGTTGGCGAAGTTCATGCCGATGGTGTCGCCTACAATCAGGACTTCTTCGTTGTTTTCGACGATCTGGATTGCACTAAAGCCAGTTCGGCGGCTGCAATTGCCTCGGATTTTTATGCTGTCCAGCGTAACATTGCGGAAGACGACATATTCGTTGCCATCGCTGGCGACACCACTGCTGGTGGCGGTAGACTCGTTGTATGAGCCGTCCCACTGGCGGTCGGTGTCGAGCATGTAGCGGGTTTCTTGAGTGACCCAGCTGCTGCCGTCGTTCGTCTGCAGTGCGATAGACATTTCGGCTGGAACGCTTTGCCCAGAGCTGTGACCACCCCAGTAAACATACACGTCGTATTTCTCGTAAGGGATTTCGTAGAAGGTGGCTGCGGTCGAGCTGCCGTTGCTGATGGCACGCGTGCCAGTCATCATCTTGGCATCGTCGTCGAGCGGAGCTGATTGGGCGGGCGTGGCGTTAGCGTAGTAAAACGCGGTGTTGCTGAAGTCGACATCCGCTGTTGTGGCGGCACCGATGTCGTCGCTAAGGTTAGTCAACGACTCGTTGTTGACGGTTGTGTTGTTCCAATTGGCGACTGGCAGGACGCCGACTACATCCGTAGCAGATAGGATCGTGTTGACACTGTCGGAGAGATTGACGCTGATCACGCCAGCAGTCGCTGGCGGCGTAGCCGAGTCGGCGTAGTAGCCCTTGGTGTCGGTGTAGGTCTGGCTGTTCATGTCATCGCCAATGCCGTTCCAGCTGCTGCTTGGATTCACAAAATCGGGATCCGTTCCGCTACCTGGCTTAAAGGTTGTGGTGCCCGTGCTCAAAGTGACTGTTCCGTTTTTAAAGCCACCTCCGCCGCTTGCGACATCGATTGCTAAGATGCTATTTGTTGCAGTGACACTGCCACCACTGCTCGTGCGGATATTGTACTCAGCGCCGCTGCTATTGAGAAAGCTGCAAAAGTCTATGGAGACTGAAGCAGATATGACGCGCAAGCCGTTGATGTCGTTATTGGTGCTATTATTGCTGCGACGGCGCGGAAAGGTGGCTACACAATTATCTAGGTAGACATCCCCATACCAGACTTTAAAATTATTAGAATTTCCGATCGCGACACAGTCTTGGAAGGTCGCGGTTGAGGATGAAGATTGTTTAATATCATATCCGGCGTCTTCATTGTTGATGGCAGTGCAGCGTGTAAATGTAATGCCCTCAGTATTACTTTCACTCACAAATCCATCCCCTTGCCAGAAACCAGTCTGTCCGTTCCTAAGGTTGTTTTGAGCGACACAATCCACAAAGTCGACGTTGGTATTTTTAGTGCCGCCATTGTAAACGATGAAGCCAAACACATCAGGCTCCCCATAGTCCCACCAACTGCTGTCGCCAGCGCTCATGTCGGCCAGGCAATTGATGAAGGTGACGTTGTCGCATCCGCGGTCGAGACGATAGCCTTGCTTCGTGTATTCCTGTACCGTGAGGTTCTCGAAGGTCGCATTGTCCACGTTACTGAGGTAAACACCATGGCGCACATTGTGAATATTGATGTTGCGGAAAGTGACATGGTTGGCGCTGTCGGTAGTGTCGTTTTTGATACCGTAGCGCGCATGGCTGAGCTCTAAGTTTTCGACGACCCAGTAGTCGGCTTGGACTTTGATAATCTGCCATTTTCCACTGTTCGGATTTGTGCGAGTCCAAGTAGGATCACCGCTAAAGTAGGGCAGACCAGCGCCTGTATCGACCCCAATAATTGATTTGGGCAAACCGGCAGAGCCGTTGCTGGTGAGGCTGAAGGACGAAGATCCGTAGTCGCCGGATCCTAGGTGGAGAGTGTCGCCGGGGCCCATTGTAGTGTTGAGAGTGGTCGCGAGTTGGGTTTTGGGTAGGGCATTGGCCCAGTCGGAGCCGTCTTGGCTACTGGCGCCGCTTGGCGTCATGTAGTAGTCAGCTGAATACAACTGCGTAAGCGCGGCGAAAGACAGGGCTGCGGTAAGGAGTCTATTTTTCATAAGAATATGTGATCACTCAGCACGTCCCTACACGCGTGGGAAATCAAGAGGGGGCGGGGTTAAACTATAGGGGGGCGAAGGCGCAACTGCAAGCACAGCAGTCACGCTTTGTGTATACTCGACGTCTGTGTTATAGGTTCAACCCCTGATACATTGAACCTATTTACTGAATGTTTTTGGTTGTCCAAAATCCAGGATCAGATCGTAGTATGATACGTCGGCGTAGGGAGTGCCTAAGGCATCAGATTCTTAATCTCGTACGCATTGGCAGTGTATTTGGGCCATTAATACTGGTTGACCGCTCATCGACCCCATTGAAACTAGTTTCGCTTTATATTAATCAATAGCGAGGCGTTCTTTCTCTGCGCGAATCTCTGCGGGACTTCGCTTTACCACGGGGTCGTTGCGCTGGAGTAGGGACAGCATATCGAGCACCAAGTCTTGGCGGCTTAAGTAGTAGCAACGCTGTGTACCTTCTTGAGCGTAATCGACCAGTTCGGTGTGTCGCAGGACGGAGAGGTGCTGAGAAATGTTGGCCTGACGTGCGGGTAGTAAATCTTCCATGTCGGTTACGCACTTGGGCCCGGAAACCAATTCTTGTAGAATGGCCAAACGGGTCGGGTGCGAGAATGCTTTCAACAGTTCGGAGGTGACACGGGAATCATTTGAATTCGGCATGGTGAGTTTTGCTGGTTAAAAGAAGAACGTAGATAGGCGCTTATGAGTGGGATGCGTAAAAAGTGAAGAAAGCTCCGGAGGCGAAAAAGGTGTCGTTGTCGTGGGACGCATGCATGGCATCGACCCATTGCTGGCCCTCTTCTTCGGAGAGGACATTGAGCGCCGGGAGAATGCCGGCAAATCCTCGCACGCTCGATAACCAGTAGTCACCACGCCCGCACTCCGATAGGATGACGGAACGATGGCTATTTAAACTGAGTCCGGCTGCTTTTAAGTGACGTGGCATCTGACGACAGAGGTCCGGATGTGTGGCGACTGCCGAAGTCAGCAGGTGATCCACGCGACGCATGGCCTCGTAGCTTTCTTGGCCGTAGGTGGTTCCTGCGTGGTCGGCATCAAAAACGATCAATTGACCTGTTGGCGCCAATATGCGCGCGGTTTCTTGTAGCAACGATAGTGGATTCGGCACATGACTCAGCAAAGTGTGCATGACGATGACATCGAAAGAGCGCTCTTCGTAAGGCAACGCGCCTGGCTGGATGTGGTCCCAGTGAATGTCTTGTGCAACATCCTGCCGCCGCCCCTCGGCCAGTAGAACGTCGCTGATGTCGGCCCCATGAATCTCGGAGTCCGGGTGAAGCGCGTTCGCTAAGCGCCTTGCCACTACACCCGTGCCGCAGCCGAGGTCTAATGCGCGCACAGGCTGATCGCTTGGGATCGAGTCAACATAATCATCGATCATCTTTTGAAAGAAAACATGCTGACCGCGCTCTTCTAAGCGAGTGACCATTGCCTGCTGGGTGCGATCTGTTTGGGAGTCTGGATTGGTGTAAGGATCCATATGCTTGGTGTAATGTTTCAGGGAAGCTGACTTTGCGCTGCTTGATTAAACTGATGTAATGTTCAAATGCTAATATTCGAATGTTTGAATGTTATTTGCGGCGTTGATTTTATTGTCAAGGGGTGAGTTCGCAGCTAGTTCAGCTTCAGCCGCAATCAACATTACACTGGAATCGGTAGGGCCGAATTTGGTAGGCACTCTTATTATCATATTTGTTGGGGGGGGCTCATGGCCGGGGCGCAGTTAACTGGGATTATGCTTCAGCTTTAGCGCAGCTTGGTGGATTAGGAGCAGGCCGCTGCTGCGGCATCGTTATTTCTTAGAAATCCGAATCGTGCGATTTGCGAATCTTTGGTGTTGGCGATCTTGTGTTTTGCATGTTTCTGGCGAATCCTGTCTCCGCTTCTGCCTTTAACTTGCTTGTTGTCAGTGTGATGTGTATGTGTCCCTTTTGTGGCACACAATGTGATTAAGTGCTTGTGGGCATGGGATCTGAGACAGATCGAGTGTCCACATACACTTATGAATAATCTACCTCATCGACTCTTGCGATATAAGGATCTCGCTCAGTTTTTCATTGTTCACGTTCGGCCTGTGCTTGCGCGAGACACGGAGTCCTCTGTTGATTCGCAATTGAGTTCACCGAAGCTTGAAGAAGATGCGGTGGCTTTTGCCAAATCCCTTGAAAGTATGGGGCCCACATTTGTTAAATTCGGTCAGCTTTTGTCCACGCGTAGTGATTTACTGCCTGCAGAATACGTGGATGCGCTACAGCGCTTACAAGATGATTTGAAGCCGGTCGCGTATGAAGAGATGTCAGAGGTCTTTGAGCGCGAAATTGGTGCTTCTATCACGAAGGTATTTGCCGAGTTTGATCAAAGACCCATTGCGGCTGCTTCCTTAGGGCAAACTTATAAGGCTATCACGCGGAGCGGGGATGTCGTGGCGGTTAAAATCCAGCGTCCAGGCATTCGCCGACAGATTCAAGAGGACTTGGAAATTTTATCTTCGCTCGCGGCGTTTGCTGAAAAGCACAGTGATGAGGGCTCACGCTACGCTCTAGTGGAACTCGTAGCGCAGTTTAAAGTGAGTATCACCGAGGAGTTGGATTACATTCGCGAAGCTGGAAATTTGAAAAAGTTGGCGGTGATCTTGTCCAACTTTGCTCATTTGGAAGTTCCCGCTACGCATATGTCCTATTGCTCAGCCAAGGTCCTCACCATGGACTATGTCAATGGAGTTAAGATTACACAGCTTTCGGGGCTCGCTATGACAGAGCTTGATGGCAATTGCCTAGTGGATGACCTACTTAAGGCGTATTTGCATCAGTTTATTACGGAAGGTTTCTTTCACGCAGACCCTCACCCTGGGAATCTGATTTTTACTGACCAAGGACGGCTAGCATTTATGGATCTTGGCATGGTCGGACGCCTGAGCGACCAGATGCGAGATGCCATGTATCACCTGTTCTCCGGTATATGTGAAAACAAAAGCGAGCGTGTGGTGGACGTGATTATGAGCGCCGGTCTGCAAGAGAATCACTTGGTGGACCGTAAGCGTTTAAGCTCAGATGTCGCGAACCTGGTTGCACGCTCGGAGGCAATCTCGGTTAAAGAGCTGCAGTTTGGAACGCTCGTGATGCGCATCATTCATATGTGTGCCGAGCATGGAGTCATACTACCGCGCGAGTTCAATTTAGTCGGCAAAGCCTTGCTCAATATTGATCAAATCGTAATTAAGTTAGCCCCCGACTTTAATCCTGGGCAGGCCGTGAACCGGCACCTGCGAGCCATTGCCTTCAAGCGCTCACTAGAATCACTCAATCCGAGTGACGCCTTCACTGCAATGGTGCAGACCAAGGAGTTATTTCAAAAAGCTCCACACCGTTTAAACAGTCTGCTGGATAATCTTTCAGAGAATAAATTCCGAGTGAATGCAGATGTCATCGATGAAGATGCACTGATTCAAGGCTTTCAGAAAATCGCGAACCGCATCACCATCGGCGTGATCGTGGCCGCCTTAATTGTAGGCGCTGCCCTGATGATGCGAATTGATTCTGATTTTCAAATTTTCGGCTATCCTGGCATCGCCATGGTTCTACTCATCTCTGCCTTGTTGCTGGCGGCCTATACCGTGTTCGATATTTTGAAAAAGGACCAGTAGTCTTGTGGGGAAGAGGAGGTCTGTGCGGAGGCCTATTGGAGCCAAGTCAAATGGGGATGATCGCTCTGCCCAACGACTACTTTACCTCATGCGGACTGGTGATCCCATGGATTGAACCTGCCTTGAATCAGCCGTTCATATTCTTTTTCTGAGATTTCGATGCTCCACCCCCGAGTGAATGTCAGCACGAGAAGTGTGCATAAGGTGGCTATTCGATCCTTTTGCATATCGGTGAGGATGAGCATAGATGAGCGTCAGCGAAATCTATTGTCTCACTCCGCCTTGATCGACCTTTTGTCTACGAGGCCTTGGATATGAGAGGGAAGCGCTCTGGCTCATCGAGTGAGGTCAGCTCTAAGTCGACATCCAATTCATTCCAAAAAAGGTGGTGTCCATGCAAAAGTGTCACATTGAAGATTTGATCTACCTTGGCCTCCTTGAACCATGGGTAGTTCTCAAAGTTCAAGAAGTATTCACGCTCTTGAATGAGTATCCAAAACCCGTGAATCGATATGCCCTGAACTTGAACACTCTCAGGTGTTTCCAAAGTGCTTATTCCATTCTCTTCTGATTTCATTTTCATGCTCCTTTACTTGGGTTTCGACTTCTTTGAGTTCCCGAGAATTAAGGCCTTTGCTGACGGCGAGCTCAATTTGTGGTTCGATCCAGAATTTAGCTTCTCCAGACGGAGAATAGATGTGTATGTCCATCCTGCTCTCCTCGCGAGAGAAGAAGAAAAAACGGTAATTTCTGTGATAGAAGACAGTGGGACTCATCTGTGTTCACGCTAGTCAGATATGCCCGAGGTGCAATTTCTATTTTTCTGTCGATCGCGGAGACCAGGCACCCAGCCTGAGGGTTTAGTCGTCCTGTTGATTTTTAGAGTTTTACGGGCGGGTTAAATGGGTTGTCTGTGTCGTCTGGATCAGGACTCGAATG